>CAYZNA010000010.1:0-3234 GCA_964478665.1 uncultured Anaerolineales bacterium | reverse complement strand
GCACTGTGCGCCGCCGCCCTGCGCGCTGCCGGCTACCGCACCGGGCTGTACACCTCGCCGCACCTGCAGGACTTCACCGAGCGCATTCAAGTGGACGGCGTCCCCATCCCGCCCGAAGCCGTGGCGGGGCTGGTGAGCGAACTGCGGCCGCACGCCGAGAGCCTGCCCGGCATCACCACCTTTGAGCTGACCACCGCCCTCGGCTTTCTGTACTTCGCCCGCGCCGGGGTACAGGCCGCGGCAATCGAAGTCGGCCTGGGGGGGCGGCTGGACGCCACCAACATCCTCGCCCAGCCGGCCGTCACCGTCATCACCTCGCTCTCACTGGATCACACCCACCTGCTGGGGAACACCCTGGCCCAGATCGCCGCCGAGAAAGCCGGCATTCTCAAACCGGGCGTGCCGCTGGTCCTTGCGCCGCAGCCCGTCGAGGCCCTGGCCCGGGTGGCAGAAATCGCCGCCGCGCGCGGTGTACCGGTCACCCTGATTGGGAATGACTGGCTGCTATCTGCTGTGGACCATTCCCTGGATGGGCAGCGTTTCCGCGTGTGGCGGGCGCCGGGCGCTCCCGCCGGGGACCGGGATCCTGGATGGGTGGCAGCTCCCTGGCCGGGGAGCGGGGCCTCCGCCCCGGACGGGCTGGAACTGGAAATCCCGCTCCTGGGCGAGCATCAAATGGAGAACGCCGCTGTGGCCTATGTCGCGCTGCAGGTTGCCGGGGAGCGCGGCCTGCCGCTCCCCGAGGCGGCCATCCGCCAGGGCTTCAAATCGGTCCGCTGGCCGGGCCGCTTCGAAATCCTTCGCCGCCAGCCGCCGCTGGTGGTAGACTCGGCTCACAATCGGGACTCGGCCCGCAAGTTGCACCTCGCGCTGCAGGAATACTTCCCGGCCCGGCCCGTCACCCTGATCTTCGGCGCCTCCGGCGACAAAGACGTGGCCGGCATGCTCGACGAACTGCTGCCGCACGTGCGCCGGGCCATCCTGACCCGCGCAAACCACCCGCGCGCCTGCGACCCGGAAGAGCTGGCCCAACTGGCAGCGGGGCGCGGGTGCCCGGTGGAAGTGTGCTTCCCGGTGTCAGCCGCGTTGGCCCACGCGCTGGAGCAGGCGCAACCGGACGAGCTGGTGCTGGTCACCGGCTCATTGTTTGTGGTGGGAGAGGCGCTCAATGTTCGATAAAGAATTCCGCGAATGGTTAATGCGCTCCGAACTGGCCGACGCCATGAGCCGCCGGGCAGAGGAGCTGAATTCCGTGCCGGACGCTGAGGTCAATTCGCAGGGGCTGATCGAGTGCCTGCTGCTGCCGCTGCGCGATACCGTGATGTTCCCGCACATGGTCACCCCGCTGTTTGTCGGGCGCGAGAGCAGCCTGGCGGCCATCACCCACGCCGGCGAGCGCGGCGAGACGGTCATTGCCGCCACCCAGCTCGACCCGGACGTGACCGACCCCGGCCCCGGCGACCTGTACAGCGTGGGAGTGGAGCTGGCCGTGGGCCGCGTGCTGCGCCTTCCCGACGGGGCTACCTCGGTGCTGGCCCAGGGGCGCCGCCGCGTGGAGATTGTGGAGGTGCTGCCTGCCGAGCCGCACGGCATGTACCGTGTCCGGGCGCGCCCCGTCTACGAGCCAACCGACCGCCCGCGCGAGACCGAAGCGCTGATGCGCGCCGCGCTGGCGCTCTTCGAGAAGGTGGTGCAATTCAACCGAGATCTGCCCGAGGAAGCCTATATCTTTGCCCTCAACGTGGAGCAGCCTGGCTGGCTTTCGGACCTGATCGCCTCGGTGCTCGATCTCTCAGCGCCCGAACACCAGACCATTCTGGAGACCTTCAACCCCACCCTGCGTTTGCAGCACGTGAGCATCCTGCTGGGCAAAGAACTGGACGTGCTGGAGCTGGAGGACCACATCCACAGCCAGGTGCAGAACGAGGTGGACCGCAGCCAGCGCGAATTCTACCTGCGCGAACAGATGAAGGCCATCCAGACCGAGCTGGGCGAGAGCGACGTGTGGACCATGGAGATCGCCGAGCTGCGGGACAAGGTGGCCGGCGCCGGCATGCCCGAGGAGGTCCACGCCCGCGCCATGAAGGAAGTGGACCGGCTGGAGCAAATGCCGTCCATGGCGCCCGAAGTCGCCATCGTGCGCACTTATCTCGACTGGCTGATTGAACTGCCGTGGTGGGAGGCCAGTGAGGATCATCTGGACCTGCGCCACGCGGCGAAGGTGCTGGACGAGAA
Source organism: uncultured Anaerolineales bacterium (assembly GCA_964478665.1). GTDB lineage: Bacteria > Chloroflexota > Anaerolineae > Anaerolineales > CAYZNA01 > CAYZNA01. The sequence goes on along the minus strand of CAYZNA010000010.1, from coordinate 999 downwards.
TCACTTTGGCCTGCCGCGCGCCAAAGAGCGCATTCTGGAGTTCATGGCTGTGCGCAGCCTGACTACCGGCAAGGAAAACGCCCGCTCGCCTATCCTGTGCTTTGTCGGCCCGCCCGGCACCGGCAAGACTTCGCTGGGGCGCTCTATTGCCGGCGCGCTGGGGCGCAAGTTCGTCCGGCTCTCGCTGGGCGGTGTGCGCGACGAAGCCGAGATCCGCGGCCATCGCCGCACCTACATCGGTGCCCTCCCTGGCCGCATCCTCCAGACCATGCGCCGGGCCGGCACGGTCAACCCGCTGCTGATGCTGGATGAAATTGACAAACTGGGCCAGGACTTTCGCGGCGACCCCTCGGCCGCCCTGCTGGAGGTGCTGGACCCGGAGCAGAATTTCGCTTTCTCCGATCACTACCTCGACGTGCCCTACGATCTCTCGCGGGTGCTGTTCATCACCACCGCCAACACCCTCGGCCCGGTGCCGCCGGCGCTGGTGGACCGGCTGGAGGTGATTGAGTTCCCCGGCTACATCGAAGAAGAAAAACTGGAAATTGCCCGCCGCTTCCTCATCCCGCGCCAACTGGACGAAAACGGCCTCGGCGAGGCCTCGCTCAACTTCCCCGATAGCACCCTGCGTACCCTGATCCGCGAGTACACCTGGGAGGCCGGGGTGCGCAATCTGGAGCGGGAGTTGGCGCGCATCTGCCGCAAGGTGGCCCGCCGCAAGGCTGAGGGCCGGCGCCTGCCCGCTCGCATTCTGCCCGAGCAGGTGAGCAAATTCCTCGGATCGCCGCAGTTCAGCCTGACTGAGGCCGAGCAGGAAGACGAAGTAGGGGTGGCGACCTCGATGGCGTGGACCGAGGCCGGCGGCGACACCATGCCGGTCGAAATCACCCTGCTGGAGGGGAAGGGCAACCTGCAGATCACCGGCCAGGTCGGCGAGGTGATGCAGGAGTCGGCTCAGGCGGCCCTGTCGTACCTGCGCTCGCGCGCCCGCGCACTCAA
>CAYZNA010000009.1:11222-26767 GCA_964478665.1 uncultured Anaerolineales bacterium | reverse complement strand
CGTGGCGGGCGAGAGTTTCGAGGGCGGGAGTGAGTCCGGCGAGGGGGTTGGGCATAGGTTTCGGGCCTGCGACAGTTCTATCTCCGTTCTAAATACACTTCTATCAACAAAAGTGTACTTAGACTGTATTTACCGCCTCATGCCAGGACATAACGAGTCCAGCGGCGCAAACCAATCGGCCGCAGGACACCTTTCGAACTCATTTGCCGGAGCCGGTAACCGGCATGAGTGGCCGATGTACCAAGCAACGCCCGGCACTCAGGGCGATTAATGGAGCCGTGCTCGCGGACGTACTGGAGAATCCGGACCTCTTCCGGGCCCAGGGCCGGAGATGGTTGCTCACTGGTGAGGCCAGCCGCCAGCGTGTAGTAAGCCCATCGTCGGCTTCCGTGCATTTCGATCAGGCCGTGTGCAGCCAGTTCACCCAACTCACGAGTCGCCCGGAGGGTATCATACACGTTGTTGAGGCGGCGATAGTCGCTGTTGGTCATCTTCTCATTATCGCGAAGATAGACCAGAGCCATCCGTTGATTGTCATTCAGCGGGTAACCGCCGAACTGGTTCAGCCAATTCACCGCCTCGGGGCTCATTAACGATGCATTCTTGAACGTGACCTGAAAGTGGTTGCGGGTGTCGTGAAAGCGAGGCGGTTCGAGCCGCGCCTCGCGCATGGCCGCGATCATCGCCCGGATGCCGGAGCCCCGGTTTTCTACCAGCCCCTGTTCCTCGAGAAAGCGCATGAGGAACTGGTTCCGCGTAGATTGCGCTTCCTCAAGGTTGTGTTCATTCACGGCCCCGAACAACCCGCCGGGGCTCTGAATCTCCAGCCGGTCGGCGAACATCTGCAGGCGAACCTGACTGGCGCGGGCCATGGGGTTGTAGTCGCGGTGGGCGACTGCGTTGACAATCGCCTCCCGAATAGCCTCCTCTGGATATTCAGCCAGCGCGCGGTGGAAGATGCCCTCCACCAGCAGACTCTGGCGCATGTTGGCAACCGTTCGCCGCACAGCCGCTTCGACCACTTCCGTCAGAACTCCCTCGCACTTGAAACTGTCCAGAAACCGCTCCCCGCGCCCGCCTTTTTCGTCGGCGGTCAGGCCGGGGTAGCGCACGAAGGTGATGACCAGCGAGGGGAAGTAGGTTCTGGGGCCATCGTCCGAAGCACAGCAAACCGGCCAGAGTTGGATGAACGCCGCCGTTGGTCCGTGCGACGATACCCACGGCGGTCAACTGTTCCGCGTAGGGCTTCTCGGACATCCGCAGTCTTTCCCAGAGTTGAGGACGGGACTGGCGCAAGTTGTCCAAGTACGATTGAACTCGGCCCGCGTCGAGGTCGTCCAGCGTCGCCGCCTTTACCGGCTCTTGATCGAACATGGGCTGGCTGCGGCTGCTGACGTAGGTGAAGATTTCGTAGTCAGTCATTTTCCGGTTGGTGTTGCCCACCCGGATATAACTGCCCGCGTTCATCCCCGCCGGTTTGTAGAAGCAGGGTTTTTGAGTGAAGCCACACTCCGGCACTTCGGCAACGACGAGGCGCTTGCCCTCCACCTCCACGACAAGGGTATCCAGCCGCAAGGCCGGCTCCATGTTAGCCGCTACTTCGGTCAATTGGTTGAGCACGGTCTGCGGGTCCGTCACGCCCACAAGGTCGAAGTTCTGCTCTTCGTCAAGGCCGAGCACGATGATGCCGCCGTCCGTGTGGTTGGCAAAGGCGGAGAGTGCTTCGTAGATGCGCTTCGGCAGTTGGCGGCGCGCGGCCTTGGCCTCCACAAATGCGTCTTCAAACTGGCCGGCGCGGGTGGCTTCGATCAGCCCGATGGCTTCCTCACGCTCCATGCTTACCCCAACTCCTCCAGACTCCTCTGTATCTCCTTCAATTCCCCCTCCGTCAGCCCCCACAACTCCGCCGCCTGCTCGTCTATCTCCGCCTCCACCTCGGCCAGTTGCGCCTGCGCCTTTTCCTGCGCCGCGTCGGTCGTATCTTCGGCGTGGATTTCCGCGGCGAGGACTCGCTACGGCGCGGTTTGGAGATTCGGTATTGACAAGCCGTAAAGGTGTTCTACAATATAGGCAATCCATCTAGTGGAGGTGGATGGCCGTAGGCCATCGGGAGGACGCCCGCAAGGGCGTTCTCTTTTTACGGCAGAAGCTTCTTACCATACCCCTCGATTTGCCCTGTGCGCCAGTTCCGGTGGTACTTGCTTGGACGCAGAATGGCGCATATCTGGTCCCCAAAGGTATCGCGGTCGTCAACGATGAGTTGGTGATCGATCAGCACTTCTCGGCGTGAGGGGTGGGCAATCAGGTCAGCCAATTGTAACCCGGCCACATTTGCCGATTTGGGCCTGACCTTGAGTTCGGAGGAGGTCAGCCGTTGCTGCCAGCGCTCAGGCGGGATATTGTCGGTGCCGCGCTCGTAGAGGCGAGCGTAGGAGGCTTTGAGTTGGCCGTCCTCCTTACCCCCTCGGCTTTCGACCATCACATCCCCCCGGTGGTTGTTGTAGTGCAGGAATAGCACAAACCGCTCTAACAGGACGGCTAGGCAGTAATGATAGGGATGATAATGCCAGATCTGATACTGATCCCGATGGGCTTTTTTGTCAATGACCACTGTGATCACTCGATACTCCCAACGCTGTAAAGCCGTAAGCAACGTCTGATTGAATCGCTGTTCTGTAGCCGCATCGCGCAAGGGGTCAAAGGGAGGCCGCTTGTTGATCAATTCCTTCCGGTGGAAGATCACCGGCACGTCGGGATCGCGCTGAAAGAAATCGCGTTTGATCTGATCCATTTCCGGCTGGAGGGCGTTGAGAGTGTATTCCGATTCCAAGATGACGCCCGTCAGAGAGAGAAAGCGTTGATTGGGGTCGTCGGCGTGGGTCAAGTCGTGGCTGCCGACTTCGTCCACGTAAATGCGGTAGAGAGCCATTACCCCAACTCCTCCAGACTCCTCTGTATCTCCTTCAACTCCGCCGCCGTCAGCCCCCACAACTCCGCCGCCTGCTCGTCTATCTCCGCCTCCACCTCGGCCAGTTGCGCCTGCGCCTTTTCCTGCGCCGCTTCGCTTGCGCTGTCGTCGTGGATCTCGGCGGCAAGGGCGTGGGCGCGCTGGGAGAGGGTGGAGAGGGCGCGGTGAGTAGGATTTAGACGGTCGAATCTTGGCAGTGGCACGAAGTCGAGCACACTGGGGGGAATGTTTGTTTCAACACAGTACAACCGCACGACGGAAGAGGCAATCGAGGAGTTAAGGACGGCACAAGCGAAGTGAGCCTCGTCACGTAGCTTGAAATCTATCAAAACCAGCTTGTGGTCGGGTAGTGGCAGGTTCCCGCCGCGGTCCTTAGCCTCAATAACGGCGGTGATGAAGGTGGAGGCGATTTCACGCCACACCACTTTGAAGGGTGCGAAGGTATAGTGCTTAATAGAGTAGAGTGAGTAGAAAGGCTCACCAGAGGGCTGAAGGTGCTTCACATATGCTTTTCTCGATAACAGAGTGGAGCGATAACGAACCAAGTATGAGTATGTCTTTGGAAAGTCAACGGCTATCTGCGCCTCGGGGTATCCATGCATTGGATTTGTCGGGTCTTGAGGAACAAGTATGTGCAGCGACGGGATCGCAATCCACCTATTTACATCCCTCCCTCTTATCAGCGGATGGATCAAACCCGATTCGATAGACACTTGTATCTTTTCGACTTGAACCCTCCCATAATCGGGGTTGTTTGAGACCATCAGTTCTCCTGATGGCAGTCGGCTATGAATGTCTAGCCAGAGAATACCGTTTGCACCGGCGGTGTCGCACCCCTTGTGCGCTCGATAGGTTGACTTACCAACCAATCTCTTTACACGTTTGACAAGATGGCCGGGGCCAATCATCCAAGGCGACAGTGAGTCGGAGGCGTCTACAGGAGAGGCTGCCTACGCCTTTCTACTGGTTGCGTCTTGTACATCGGATAAGCTGGCGCTTTCACTGATACTTCCAATGCCTTCGCGCTTCCAAAAGGTGTAATTCACGGGATAGCTTGTCGGCTCATTTTTCTTCATCACGAAGACCGACGTTCGATTGTTGGCACCCTCGAAGGGCATGAGGTCAACCATATCATCAACGTGAAGTACCATTAAGGGCTGGCCGTCTTGTAAGGCGAAGCGTCTGAATCCCTCACCGGCTTTTGACTGAAAGAGGCTTTGCGTAACAATGAAGCCAAGTCTGCCTGCGCTTCGAAGATAGCGATCCGCTGAAACATACGTCAAGAGGGTGGCGAGGTCGATCTGGGCGCTCCCGGAGCTGGCCATTTGTCCGCGGAGACGGAATAATTTGTAACGCTCTTGATTGAGAGGAATGAGCGTCTGCCGATACGATATTGGGAGACTCTGCCAATTCACCCACGGCGGATTGCCCACCACATAATCAAACTGCCCGATGAAGTTGGGCGCGAAGGCGTTGCGAATGATGCGCGCCCACACGCCGTCCAGACCCTGCTTGTGCAAATCCAGCAGTTGCGAGTACAGCCGGGCCAGCGGGCGCTCGGTGTTGTCCCACGTTTCGTCGGGCAGTTCCAACTTCGCGCGCATGTCGCGCAGAAAACCTTCCGGCGGTTGCCCGGCCTGCACTGCCCGGTCGAGGGCGTCGGTCAGCAAGTCCAGCCGCTCGCGCGTGCCGAACACTTCCGGCACACGAAAGCGCCCGGCGGTGGTCGGGATGGGGAAGGTGCCGGCGTCTTCCAGCGAGCGACCGGGGCCGGGCGGCACGATGGAGTCGGCCAGATAGATGGGGATGGTGATGGTTCCCCGGTCCGGCAGGGTGAGCAGGTCGCCGAGGGCCAGCAGGAAATTGGTGCGCGCGGCAATCGCCGCCAGCGGGTTCAGGTCAATGCCCACCACGTTCAGTTGCAACGCTTTCAACACGTCCCGTTTGGGCAGGTTGAGTTCGTCGGCCAGTTGGCGAATGCGGCCAATGATGAGGACGGGGAAAGTGCCGCTGCCGCAGGCCGGGTCGAGGAAGCGCAGTTTCAGCAGGCGCGGCGTGCCGTCCTCGGTCTTCGCGCGGGCGTAGGCCAGCGTTTCGCGGCGGGCCTTCGGGTTGTCGAGCGATTGGAACAGGCGGCCATCGAGTTGCTGTAACAGCCGCTCGGCCAGCCAGTCCGGGGTGTAATACTCGCCGAGGTCGTGGCGCAGTTCGCGCGGCATGAGGTAGTGATACAGTTTCTTGAGCAGGTCGCGCGTCTGTTCCGGGCTGACCTCCAGCGTTTCGGGGTCGTACTCGGAGAGCGTCTTGATGACATCCTTCAACTGCGTTTCGATGGCTTTGTTCCACGCGTCCAGATACCAGCCGAAGAAGTCGGCTTCGAGGAAGTTGCGAATGCCGAACTCGCGGAACACCCCGCCGCGCTCCATCTCGCGCATTCGGGCGCGCAGGTCTTCCCCGGAAAGGTCTCTTAACGCCGCGAACGCGGGGCCGGCCTCCGGCAGGTAGCGCGAGAGCGTGAGCCACGCGATGAGTTTGATCAGAACCGCAAAGTAGGTGTGGATGGCGAAGAACAGGCGCGGCGGGTCGGCCTTGTCTGGCTCGATGCCCATGTCTTTCGCAAATTTGCGCAGTTCCTTTTTGTCTTTCAGCCGCGCCGAGCCTTCCTCGTAGCCGGTCACTTCGCCAAAGAAGGTCTGCCACTGGCGGAAGAGTTTTCCCGTCAGGTCTTCTGCTCCGGCCTTGCCCTCCAATGCCTGATAGAAAGCGCGGGCGGACCGCTCGGCCTGCAAGTGCTTGAAGTCCTGAATCAGGTTTTCGGGGATGAGCGCGACGCCGGTGGAGGTCTTCACCAGCAGTTTGAGCAGGCGCTCCAGCGTGCGTTCGGTGAAGGGCGACGGGGCCTCGATATGCCACGCCTCGTTCACGTGCGAAACAAAGATGGCCCAGCGCCCGTCGAAGACCACGCCCGCGAGGCGGGCAATCTTCTGCCGGTGTTCGCGGCTAACGGCCTCGATGTAATCCTTGACTTGCTGGATGGAGTGGCGGTTGCTGGCGAGGGAGTTGTCGTCCCGCAAGTAGCCGGGGCGCTCGTACTCGATGACGAGGCGGTTGTACACGGTGTCGGACCGCCCGGCCTCCACCAGCGTGTACTCGTCACGCGGGCGCAGGTTCACCCCGGCCTCTTCGGCGAAGGCCTCCAGCATCTTCTCGACCGGCTCGCGGAATTCCTTCTCAAGGATGTCGCGGTCAGAGTACGCACGAATGCGGTGGTGGAGGTCGGCTGCGCGGCGGGCGATGAGGCGGTCAACGTCGGACATGAGTTCCCCTTGTGCTGGCATACTGCGGCACCAGCGTGATTGCGGGCTACGGGGGCATAGTATAGCGCGAGCCGCGCCAGCCGCCAACAGCCACCCGCCGCGCATGGTGTACTCGCCTCGCCCTGTGCGCACCCACAGCCTCTCCAGAGCCATGCTGGTCGGCGTGTACCAGCGCAAACTGAAGAGGCTGTGGGTGCGGTGGAGGCGGCGTTCGGGGATGGGAGGCACGGCGTTTCTTTTGTGCTATACTGCGCGCGAAGAAGCCAATCCTATGCCGCCGATTACGCTAGAGGTATCCGACGAACTCGCTCAACGGTTGCGGCCGCTGGCGGATCGCTTGCCGCGAATCCTGGAACTGGGCCTGCGCGAACTGAATGCCGCCGCCCAGCCGGGCTTCGTGGGGGCGTCCAGAGTGCTGGAGCTTCTGGCCGGTCTGCCTGCGCCCGAGGAGTTACTGGCGTTGCGCCCCTCGGACGCGCTGCAGGCTCGCGTCAGCGCGCTGCTGGAAAAGAACCGCGCCGAAGGGCTGACTGCCGAAGAGGAACAGGAGTGGGAGCAGTACCAGTATCTTGAGCATTTGGTGCGGATGGCGAAGGCGAAGGCCCTCCTGAAACTCAAGACTGCATGAGCAGTACCCACCTTCCGGCCCCGCGGCGGCGGCTGGTTTACGAACGCGCCGCGGTCGTTGTGAGTACTGCCTCACCCCCGAAACTGTTGCGCTTGCCTCGCACGAAGTTGACCACATCTTCGCCCAGAAACACGGCGGCCTCACCGAAGGGTCCGTAAAAGAATAAGTTCCGTCAAGACCCTAAGGGTCTTCGAGACCCTTAGGGTCTGAAACCGGGAAGTTATACTTTTTCAGGCCCGAAGAGGGCAATCTGGCGCTGCCCTGCGTCCTGTGCAACAAACACAAGGGCAGCGACCTGACCTCGCTCGACCCGGCGACAGGTGCGATCGCGCCGCTCTATCACCCCCGCCGCGATCGCTGGTCCGATCATTTTCGATTTAGCGGCGCTGACCTCAGGCCCCTCACTCCGGCAGGCCGCGCCACCGTTCGTCTCCTCCAGATCAATCACCCCGATCGGTTCGCCGAGCGGGAACTGCTCATCGCGGCCGGCGAGTTGCGGCCGCCCGACTGATAGCGGGCGACTTTCCAGTCAGCGTCGCGGTTGTCTACAGTAAACAGATCGCCGCCGGTGCGGATGGGTTTCGGCGCTTTCGGGGCGCGGGCAGAATGGCGTGACCCCGGCGCCCGTTATGGCTCGCGCCGGCCAGATGGTATACTCCGCCCCGTGCGCATCCTCATGCTTTCCAAAGCCATGCTGGTCGGCGCGTACCAGCGCAAACTGGAAGAGATGGCCGCCCTGCCAGGGGTGGAACTGACCGCCGTGGTGCCGCCCTCGTGGCGCGACGAGTGCGGCGAACTGCGGCTGGAACGAGCGCACACCCACGGCTACCGGCTGGTCGTCACGCCCATTCTCTTCAACGGCAGTTTCCACCTGCACTTCTACTCCGGCCTGCGCCGCTGGCTGGAGCAGACCCGGCCAGAAATCGTCCACATTGACGAAGAGCCGTACAACTTTGCCACCTTCCATGCCCAATGGCTGGCCCGCCGCGCCGGGGCGAAGACCCTGTTTTATTCGTGGCAGAACCTGAACCGCCGTTACCCTTTTCCTTTTGGCGCGATGGAGCGCCGCGTTCTGCGCCGGGCCGACTACGGGCTGATGGGCAACCACGCCGCACTGGCGGTCTGGCGGACCAAAGGCTACACCGGCCCGGCGCGGGTGATCCCGCAGGTCGGTGTGGACCCGGAGGTATTCTGCCCCGGCGAGCGCCGCCCGGACGAGGGCCGCGGGCTGCTGGTGGGCTTCGCCGGGCGGCTGGTTCCCGAAAAGGGGGCCGATCTGCTGCTGCGGGCGCTGGCGCAGGTCCCGGGACCGGTCCGCGCGCTGATTCTGGGCAGCGGCCCGCAACGCGCCGCGCTGGAGCGGCTGGCCGGGGAGCTGGGGCTGCGCCAGCAGGTCAGCTTCCAATCGCCCCTGCCCTCCACCCGTATGCCGGGCTTCTACCGCCATCTGGACGTGCTGGTGGTTCCCTCCCGCTCGCTGCCCAACTGGCAGGAGCAGTTTGGCCGCGTGCTGGTGGAAGCGATGGCCTGCGGCGTGCCGGTGATTGGCGCGGAAACCGGCGAAATTCCAAATGTGATCGGCGAGGCCGGGCTGCTGTTCCCGGAGGGGGAGGCGGCGGCGCTGGCAGAGCGCCTGACCCGCGTGCAGTGTGACGCGCGACTGCGGGCCTCGCTGGCCGAGCGGGGCCGCGCCCACGCCCTGGCCGGTTACACCCAGGCCCGCATTGCCGCCGAGACGGTGGAGGTGTATCGGGAGATGCTGTCACTGGTATAATCCCTACCAATGTCCGGCAATTCCTCCCACTGGCACATTGGCCTGAACGCCCACCTGCTCTCGGGACGGGCCGGGTACCGCAGCGCCGGGATTCACCAGTACATCCAGAACCTGCTGCAAAACCTGCCCGCGGTGGGTGAGGGCATGCGCTTCACCGCGCTGGTGGGGCCGCGGGCGCCGGCCCCACCCATGCCGGCCATTTTCTCGCGCCTGCCCACAGACCGCCCCCCCGTGCGCATCCTGTGGGAGCAGTTGGCCCTGCCGTGGCTGGCGGCCCGCGCCGGTTTCGACCTGTTGCACTCGGCTGCCTTCGTGCTGCCACTGGCCCATCCCGGCCCGCAGGTAGTCACGGTCTACGATCTGTCGTTTGAACTCAACCCGGAGCGCTTCCGTTTTGGCCAGCGTCGCTACCTATCGCTGTTCACCCGGCTGTCGTGCCGGCGCGCCCGGCGCGTGCTGGTGATCTCGGAAAACACCCGCGCCGACGTGACCCGGCGCTACGGCATCCCGGGCGACAGGGTGGATGTGGCCTATCCGGGCATCGGGCCGCAATTCACGCCGCACTCCCTGACAGCGGTGGCGGAGTTCCGGCTGCAGCACGCCCTGCCGGAAAAGTTCGTGCTCAGTCTGGGCACCATCGAGCCGCGCAAAAACCTGGACAAGCTCATCCGCGCCTTCGCCCGGCTGCAACTGCCAGACGTCAAGCTGGTGCTGGCCGGCGGTCGCGGCTGGATGTACGAGGAAATCTTCCGGCTGATCGAGTACCTGCAACTGAACAACGCGGTCATCTTTCCTGGCTTCGTGGCCGACAAAGACCTGCCGCTGTGGTACAGCGCCGCCAGCGCCTTCGCCTACCCCTCTGCCTACGAGGGCTTTGGCCTGCCCCCGGCGGAGGCCATGGCCTGCGGCGCGCCGGTGGTGGTCTCCGACGCCGCCTCCCTGCCGGAGGTGGTGGGGGAGGCCGCGTTGCGCGTGCCCGCCGACGACGCCGACGCCCTCGCGGAGGCGCTGCACCAGATTCTGACCGATCCGGCGCTGCGCGACTCCCTGCGGGAACGCGGGCCGCGTCAGGCCCGGCGCTTCACGTGGGAGGCCACCGCCCGCGCCACGACCGCCTGTTACCGGCGGGCGCTGGGGGCCGACCAGAACCCGCCATGACCCGCACCCGTTCCCATAATCTGCTCCAGCCCGGGCTGAGCATGGCCCTCGATTTTGCGTTGCTGCTGCTGGCCGTGGCGCTGGCCTTTTACGTGCGCTACGAACTGCGCTGGTTCCGCGAGGTGGACCCCACCGCGCAGGATGCTCAACTGCTGGACTACGTGCCGTACGCCTTGCTGCTGGCTGTGCTCTCGGTTGGCGCCTTCTGGGCCGGCGGCGCCTACCGCCCCCGGCGCGGCGCCAGTTGGTTCGATGAGATGGGCCGCATCCTCAACGGCGTGACTACCTCCGTCGCCGTGCTGGTGTTCATCACCTTCTTTCTGCGGCCATTGGTCTACTCGCGCCTGTTGTTTGTGTACGTGTGGTTGCTGGCGCTCCTGCTGGAGGGCATCGCCCGAGCGGTGCGCCGGATCATCGAAGCCCGCCTGCGCGCCCACGGCCACAACGTCACCCATGTGCTGCTTGTGGGCGGCGGCGATGTCGGCCGGGCAGTCATCCGCCAGCTCCTGGCCCGGCCGGAATTGGGCTACCGGCTGACCGGCTTTCTGGATGACGAGGCGCCGGCCGGCAACGGCAGCGCAGGGCGCGGCAGCGTGTCCGGGCGCCTGCGGTATCTGGGCCGGCCGGAAAGCGCCGAGCAAGTGCTGGAAACCGAGCGCGTAGACGAGGTGATCATCACCCTGCCCTGGGCGCAACGCCACACCATCCTGCGCCTGGTGCGGGCCTGCGAACGCCGCGGTATTCTTGTGCGCGTGGTCCCGGATCTGTTCCAGCTCAGCCTGAGCCGGGTGGACGTGGATGACCTGGGCGGTATCCCGCTCATCGGCATCAAAGAGGCTACCCTGTCCCGCTCGGGCCGGCTGGCCAAGCGGCTGCTGGACCTCACCGTGAGCGGCCTGGGCCTGGCCCTGAGCGGACCTGTGTTCTTAATCCTCGTCCTGCTCATTCGGCTGGATTCCTCCGGGGCGGCCATCTTCCGCCAGACGCGGGTGGGGCATGCCGGCCGGCGCTTTCGCATTTTCAAGTTCCGCACCATGGTAGATGGCGCCGAGCAGGCCCAGGCGGAACTGAGAGCTTTCAACGAGGCCAGCGGACCGCTGTTCAAAATCAAGGATGACCCGCGCCTGACCCGCATCGGACGCTTCTTGCGCCGCTCCAGCCTCGATGAACTGCCGCAGCTTATCAACGTGCTGCGCGGAGAGATGAGTCTGGTCGGCCCGCGCCCGGCCCTGCCGGACGAGGTGGACAAATACGAACCCTGGCAGCGTCAGCGGCTGGAGGTGGCCCCCGGCCTGACCGGACTATGGCAGGTCTCCGGCCGTAGCGACCTTTCCTTTGAGGAAATGTGTCTGCTGGATATATACTACACTGAGAACTGGTCGCTGGCGCTCGACCTTTCCGTTCTGCTGCGCACTGTGCCGCGCGTGTTGCTGGGGCAGGGGGCGTATTAGAGGCAACCATGCCGCTCATTGTAATCATTGGCGCCCAGTGGGGCGACGAAGGCAAGGGCCGCATCACCGACCGGCTGGCGGCGCAGGCGCAGATCACTGCCCGCTACTCAGGCGGGGACAACGCCGGGCACACGGTCACGGTGGGGGAGCGCATCTTTAAGCTGCACCTGCTGCCCTCGGGTGTGATCCAGCCGGGCGTGGTGGGCGTGATGGGCAACGGCATGGCCGTCAACCCCGCCCGGCTGCTGGCGGAGATGGAGAAGCTGGCCGGGCTGGGGATTGACCTCTCGCCCGAGCGGGTCAAGCTCTCCCACGCCGCGCACCTGATCACCCCGGCTCACATTGCGCTGGACGTCGCCGAGGAGGCCCGCCGGGGCGGGGAGAAAATCGGCACCACCGGCCGGGGCATCGGTCCCGCCTACTACGACAAAACCGCCCGGCGCGGGCTGCGCGCCGAGAGTATGCGCCAGCCGGAGGCCTTTGGCGATCTGGTGCTGGCTCAGGTGCAGGCCGCCAACCGGCTGCTGGAGCGCGTGTACGAGCGACCGCCTCAGGATGCTACCCAGATCGCAGCCGAGTATGCCGAATACGCTCGTCGCCTTGCGCCCTACGTGGCCGATACTTCGTTGTATCTGGATGAGGCCCTCAGCGCGGGAAAAACGGTGCTGGCCGAGGGCGCCCCGGGCACGCTGTTGGCCCTTGACCACGGCCCCTACCCCTTCGTGAGCAGCTCTTCAGCCTCCATCGGCGGCGTGTTCACCGGGCTGGGTATCCGCCCCCAGTACCTGACGCGGGTGGTCGGCGTGACCAAAGTTTTCCAGACTCGCGTGGGGGCCGGCCCCTTCCCCACCGAGACTTTCGGCGTCACTGCCGGGCGGCTGCGCGGCAGCGGGGCCAACCCGTGGGACGAATTCGGCACCACCACCGGGCGCCCGCGGCGCTGCGGCTGGCTGGACCTTGTCTTGCTGCGCTACGCAGTGCGCGTCAACGGCATCTCCGAACTGGCGCTCACCAAGCTGGACGTGCTCTCCGGGCTGGACCCCCTGCGGCTGTGCGTGGCCTATGAAGCAGACGGGGAGCGCTTCTCTGAGCTGCCGCTCGGCCCGGCGGACCTCTCTCCCTTCCGCGCGGTGTACGAGGAGCGGCCGGGCTGGGAGCAAGACGTGCGGGCGGCGCGCAAGCTGAGCGACCTGCCGCCTGCCGCACAGGAGTACCTGCGGCGCGTCCAGGGTCTCAGCGGGGCGCCGGTCTCGCTGGTCTCGGTCGGCCCCGAACGCGATCAGATCGTCGAATTGCCCCCCGTTTGATCAAATCCAGGTACCCCATTCCTATTGTAACCAGACAATTCTTCGACTATACTGGCACCGTAGGTTATAAATCGGTTAGCATTTAGTTTGCAGATCGTCTTAACGACCGGAAGTACACCGGCAACTGAGTCAAGGAGAGAACAATGACCACCAGAACACGCGCCCTGCTAGTCGGACTGATCCTGATCTTCTCACTCTCACTGACCGGGTTGGCTTCCGCCGGCACTTACTGGTACGACCCCGCCATTCCGGGCACCCCTCTCCATGTCTGGTTGCCGGACGGCTCGGAGTACGAGATCGAGTCGGAAGTCAAGCACGATGGCACGGTCAAGTACAAAGTCGAGATCGAGTTCGAGGCCGAGGATGGCTGCGTCGGCTCCTACGAGGCCGGCATCAACGCCAGCGAGTCTGCGCCGGGCGACTGGATTGACTACAAATCCGCCGACTGCGGCGATGAGATCAAGTTCAAGGGCAAGTACACCCCATAACTTGCGCGATCCACACGGACGCCTTTCCCCTGCCGCTACCTCTGGCGTCGGCGCCGGAAGTATAGAAAAGAGAGGGCAGCCAGCACCTGGCTGCCCTCTCTTTTTGTCGGGCGGCGCCGACTGCCTGCCACTGCCAGGCGTATTGACACAGACTGGCTGGAAACCGGGATTCGGCTGAGTGCCGGAGACGGTGTAGAATACGGGGGTGCTCTGTACCCTGCAGGCGCCGACCGGGCACTTGTGCCGCTTAAGGGAGTAATGGTCCGTTGAAATGCACTAACTGTGGGTTTGATAACCCGGCCGGGCTGCGCTTCTGCGGGCAGTGCGCCAACGAATTGAGCCAGGTTTGCGCCAATTGCGGGGCGGAAAATCCGACCCGCTTCCACTACTGCGGCCAGTGCGCCTCCCCGCTGGCCTCAAACGAGGCCAGCGCCCACCCCACCCTGGTCCCGCCGCGCGCGGTGCGTGACCTGGCCGATCGCATCCTGGGCCCCACGCCGCAACTGCAAGGTGAACGGCGCAATATTACCGTACTGTTCGTGGACGTCAGCTCCTTCACGCCGCTGGCCGAGAAACTCGATCCAGAGGTAGTGTATGCCGCCATTGACCAGTACCTGCACGCGCTGGTAGAGCAGGTAGAGTTGTACGGCGGCCAGGTAGACAAGTTTACCGGCGACGGCTTGATGGCGCTCTTCGGCGCGCCGCTGGCCCACGAGAACCACGCCGAGCGCGCCCTGCGCGCCGGGCTGGGCATGCAGCGCACGCTCGGCCAGTTGGCCGAGGCGGGCGCGCTGCCCTTTGCGCTGCGGGCCAGGATCGGAGTCAACACCGGCCAGGTGGTGGTGGGCAGCCTGGGATCTGGTTTCACGGTGGACGAGCGCATCACCGATGACCCGGCCAGTCCCGGCCCCGGCCGGATGGTGCGCGCGACCGCCTCCCGGCCGGCAATGGACACCTATACCGCCATGGGCGACACCGTCAACGTGGCCGCCCGGCTGGAGAGTCAGGCCGAGCCTGGCGGAGTGCTGGTCAGCCAGGGCGCCTACGAGTTAACCCATCCGATCTTCAATTTTGAGCACATCGGGCCGCTGCGGGTTAAGGGCCGGCAAGAAGCAGTGGAAGTGTACAAACTGCTGGGCGAGAAGCTACAACCCGGCTCGCTGCGCGGCGCGCGCGGCCTGGTGGCGCCCCTCGTGGGGCGGGCCGACGAATACACCCGGTTGCAGGCCCTGGCGGCGCGCACGCGCACCCATCAGACCGGCAGCATTGTGCTGCTCACCGGCGAGGCCGGCCTGGGCAAATCACGCCTCACCGCCGAACTGCGCGCCAGCCTGGCGCCGGATGAATTCACCGTGCTGATCGGCGAGACGGTTTCTTATGGGCGTGCGACCAGCTATCAACTGTTCGCTCGCATGTTCCAGCGTTTCTTTTCTCTGGACGAGGCGGCCAACCCCGCGGCCGCGGTCGAACGCCTGCGCCAACAACTGGAATCCCTTGACGCAGAACTGCTGGAGACCGCGCTGCCCTACCTCGCCACCCTGCTGGGGTTGCCCCTCTCCCCGCGCGCGCGCCAGCGGCTGGGCCAGTTGGAACCGGAACAGGTCCGCCAGCAAACCTTTCTGGCCATCCGTTCACTCTTTGCCGCCATGGCCGCCCGCCGCCCCCTGTGGCTGATTCTGGAGGACCTGCACTGGGCAGACGAGCTTTCGCTGGAACTGATCCTGTTCCTGATCAACATGGTGGAGCAAACGCGCGTGGTCCTGTACGGAATCACGCGCCCGCAAGAGGGCCAGGCGGTGACGCGCGTGGACGAGCTGGCCCGGCGACGCTTCCCGGCCCGCTACCTGCGCATTGACCTGCAACCGCTCAAGCCGGCAGAGAATGCCTCCCTCATCCAGTCGCTGCTGGCCTTGCCGGAATTGCCCCGTCCCATCGAGGAGCTGATTACCGAGAAGGCCGAGGGCAACCCCTTCTTTACCGAAGAACTGATCGGCGTGCTGATTGACCGCGGCGTGTTCAGCCGCAGCAATGGCGGCTGGCAGGTGCGGCCAGAGGTGGACCTGACTCTGGTGGACGTACCGGTCACGCTCGACGGCCTGATCATGTCGCGCGTGGACAGCATGGGACCGGTGGCGCGCCATATTTTGCAGTGCGCTTCGGTGATTGGCCGCGAATTCTCGCTGCGCCTGTTGCGCTCGATCCTGGGCAACGACCCCATAGAATTGGAGCCGCAACTGGCCGCGATGGAGTCGCGCGGCTTCATCGCCTACTGGCCCGACGGCTCCGGCGTCGGTTATGAATTCCGCCATGGACTGGTGCGCGATAGCGTGTACAGCAGCCTGTTGTTCCGCCGGCGCAAACAACTGCACGGCGAGGTGGCCCACGCGCTTACGCAACTGCACCCGGACCGCGCCGCTGAGGAGCCGGAAACACTGGCCTACCACCTCTCGCTGA
>CAYZNA010000009.1:0-11212 GCA_964478665.1 uncultured Anaerolineales bacterium | reverse complement strand
GCGAGGCGTTGCCCCACCTGATTGCTGCCGGCCACCGCGCCCGCCAGCGCTTCGCCAATCAGGACGCAATTGAGCACTACGCGCAGGCGTTGAAACTGATGGAAACGGTCCCGGATGTCGGACTGGAGCAGGTTGTCGCGGTTTACACAGGACTGGGAGCGGTGCGCGCGCTACGCGGCGAGTATGAAGCAGCTATCAACGCTTACGAAGAGGCAGCGCGTGTGTTAACCTCGGAGGCATTGCCCGGTGTGGCCGCGGACATCGCTGATTTGCAACGCCACATTGGCCGCGCCTACGAGGGCCAGGGGAACTATCTGGAGGCAGCTCACCGGTTGGAAGCCGGGCTGCAGATCTTCGACCGGACCGGCGAACCCTCCGATTCGGTCAACCGGGCGCGCATCTTCTCCGATCAAGGCTGGGTGTACTACAAGCAGGGCAAGAACGACCTTGCGTTGGAAAGGACACTGAAAGCCCTGCACATTCTTGAAGGAAGCCAGCTTCTGGGTGAACTGGCCTCCGTCTACAATCGCCTGCCCGTGCTGTACCTGTATCTAGGCGAACCGGAGCAGGCCCGAACCTATGGCGAGAAAGGCCTCGTGCTGCGCCAGCAACTGGGCGACAGCTACGGCCAAGCGCGCTCGTATTTCAACCTGGGGGGAATGGCGGACAACCTCGGGAATTGGAAACAGGCCTTGCAGTACTACAAGCGCGGCGTGGAACTGTCACAGAAGATCGGCTACGCAGAGGGTATCTTTGGTAGCGTCAATATCGGGACGCTGCTGCGCTCGCGCGGCGATCTGGAAGAGGCCGAGCAGCACTTTCAGCAGGCCCTGCGGGTAGCACGAACGCTTGGGCCCCATCCGTTGGGATTGGCGCTTTCGGAACTGGGAGAGCTGGAGGTCTTACAAGAGAATTACCCCCAGGCGCTGGCCCATCTGGAAGAGTCCCGCCGGGTCTCGCGCGAGATGGGAGTGACCAGCTATCTGGGCGAGGCCCAGTGGCGCACGGCGTGGGCGTATTTGAAGAGCGGCGACCGCAACAACGCCCGTCACTGGGCCAGGCAGGCGCTGGAGCTTTCAACCCAGACCGGCAACGCCGAAAATCTGGGGGACAGCTACCGCATTCTGGGCATGCTGGCGCTGGAGGAAGGGCTGCTGGAGGAGGCCGAGAGCCACCTGCGCGAGTCACTGCAAATCTTCGAGCGGCTACAGTTTCGCCACAAGATGGCCCGCAGCCAGTACCAACTTGGCAAGCTCTACTCCCGGCAGGCCGGGCGGCAGGCCGAGGCGCGCCACCTGCTGCAGGCTGCGCTGGAAACCTTCCAGGCGCTCGGCGCGCAACCGGAGATGGACAAGGCGCAGGCCCAATTGGAGCGACTGAAGAGCAACGGCTGAGCGGCCGGCGCTGATCAGGCCAGCCACACGATCAGCGCCGCCAGCGCCCCCACCGCCGAGCACAGAAAGTTCACCCCGTCGTTATCCAGCCAGCGCCAGCCGCGCAGCGGGCAGGTCTGCGCGCCGCAGCGGTGGCGCGGGTGACGTTCGGTCTCTTTTTCGCAGGCCGGGCAATAGTAGATGCGCTGGACGGTGGCCCCCAGCAGGCTGTCGAACAGCGCGCCGGCCAGCCCCCCGGCCAGCGCGGCCGCCAGCAGAGATCCCGGTCGGGGGGAGGGACGGCCGGCCAGCGCGGCAAAGGCCGCCGCCCCCAGAGCAATCGCCGCCGCGCCGGCCAGCGCCGCCAGCGTCCCCCACGCGGAAACGCCCCCGGAGGTGCCGGTTTCCACCCGGCGACCGGTGGTAATCAGCCGCGGCTGGTGGCGGCTCAGCATCCCCAACTCGGTTGCCCATGTGTCGGCGTTCACCGCGGCCATCGCGCCGGTGAAGGCTGCCCACAGCCAGCCGGCCGGAGCGAGCCAGTAGGCCAGCGCCAGCAGCGCCCCCAGGCCGCCGTTGGCCAGCACCTGCCCCAGATCTCGCTGCGACCCTTTGGAGAACTTTTCAGCGGCGGTGGCCTGCTTGCGCGCCTGCCCCGCTCGCGAGAGTGCGCTGGAGGTGGCGAAGAACAGAATGAGCAGCAGGCCCCATTCCGGCCCGCCCGCGCCAAAAATAACCGTCCCCACCAGCACCGTCCCGGCCGCCCCGCTGCCAGAGAGCGCCTGCCGGCGCCAGGCCAGCCACGCGATGCCTGCGCTGAGGGGCAACCCGAACAGAAAACGGACCGCAAGGTTCACGCTGCAGGCCCTGCCCGCTGCCGGTTCGCCGGCCCGGGCGTGCAGAAACCTGTGGATAACCGGCCCGTTTCCGTGGAAAACCGCCCTCGGGATGGGGATAACTTGCTCACATCACGCTGAAAAGTAGCAGTGCTGCACCCCAGACCAGCGCATGCACAAACAGCGTGCCGCCCCACAGCCCCAGGGCCGCCATCCGTCGCTCCGCCCGCCGCAAGAGTGCCAGCCCGACCAGCAGGTTGACCAGCCACGTCAGCCAGGCGATGGCCGGCAACAGATAGAGACGGCCGGGCGGGCCGGTCACGTCCACCGCCCCGCCCGCGTCGAAGTGCAGCGGCGCCAGAGCCGGCAGCCCCCGGATCACGATGGCAAACATGCCCAGCAGGACCACGCCGCTGCCGGCACCCAGCAGCAGCAAAATCCGGCCGGGCAGGTCGTCCCACGCGGCTCGCAGGGGCAGGAAGTGCGTCGCCTTCAGTGGACTGGCTCCATCTCGGCCAGGTACACCGGGGTGTTCCACTCCCGGTATCTGGCCAGCCGACCGCGCACCACGTTGAAGTACAGCTCGCGCAACTCGGCCACAAAGTCGCCCATTTTGCCGCTGCCGATGGGCCGGTGATCCACGCGCGTGATGGCCGCGATCTGCACCCCGGTGCCGCAGAACAGGGCCTCGTCGGCCAGATACACCTCGGTGCGGTCAATGGTGCGCTCCACCACGTCCATGCCCAGCTCGTCGCGGATCAGCGTCATGATCGTGCGGCGGGTGATGCCTTCCAGAATGTCGTCGGTGATGGGTGGCGTGACCACCACGCCATCGCGCAGCATAAAGAAGTTCTCCGCGCTGCCCTCGGTAAGGTGGCCGTGCTGATCCAGCACCAGGGCCTCGTCGAAGCCGGCGCGCACCGCGTCCGTTTTGATGAAGGCCGAATTGACGTATGCCCCGGCGATCTTGCCCCGCGCCGGGATGGCGTTGTCGGTCACGCGGTGCCACGATGAGAAGGTCACGTGCGCGCCCTCGTCGTTCTCCACGTAGCGCCCGAACGGAAAAGAGACAATCGAAACCCGGTTTTGCAGGTCGTGCAGTCGCACACCGATGATCTCATCCGCGTTATAGGCCAGCGGGCGGACGTATACGTCTTGCCGGTAGCCCTCTGTGCGGATCAGCTCCAGCGTCACGCTCACCAGATCGTCCGCGCTGTACGGTAGTTCCATCGCCAGCAAGCGCGCCGAGTTGAGAAAACGGCGGTAGTGGTCGCGCGGGCGAAACACAAACAACTGGTCTTCCTCGTCGTTGTAGTACGCCCGCAAGCCGCCGAAGGCCCCGGTGCCGTAATTCAGAGTCTGGTTGAGCATCCCCACCTTTGCCTCGGAATACGGCACGATGCTCCCCTCAAAGAAAGCGTAGTTTGGCAATGTCATCCTTTCACTCCTGTTTTGAGATTCGAGCACGGCCATAGATGGGGATGCGCGCGCCGTTGGTGGCAGCGGCCGCCTCCGAACACAGCCACAGCATGGCTGCGGCAATCTCGGCCGGGTCCGATTGGTTGGCAGTCGCGCAGCGGTCCGGGGGGACCGGCTGAATGGCCCGCGCCACCACCGAGTTGGCTGTCACGCCGCTGCCCCTCAACTCGTTGGCCAGCGTGCCCATCAGCGCATCCTGCGCCGCCTTGCCGATATTGTACGCCGCGCTGCGGGCCGGGGTGGTCTGGCCCACCGTGGCCGAGGCGGCCACAATCCGCCCCCAGCCGGCCGCCAGCATCACCGGCGTCACCGCGCGGGCGGTGTTCAACGTGGTGTACAGGTGCTGTTCCAGCATGGCCCGCAGGTCGGCCAGTTCAAAATCGGGCACGGTCGCGCCCGCTCTGTACCCGCCCACCATGTGCAGCCAGATATCCAGCCGGCCAAAATGATCGCGGGCCGCCCGCACCATCGCCGCCACCGAATCCGGCGCCAGCAGGTCGGCAACCACCGGGAAAATCTGCGCCGCCGGCAGCGCCAGCTCGCTCGCCAGCGCCTCCAGCTTTTCCGGGTTGGTGCCCACCGGGATCAGCCGGGCGCCGGTTGCGGCAAAGGTCCGGCAAACAGTCGGCCCCAGGCTGCCGGTCGCCCCGGTCACAAGCGCCACGCGCTCACTCAACTCTATCACATCCCTCCCCTGTTACGCTGTGCATCGCACGCGAAAGTCTAGCATCATTCCCCCGGATTGGAAAGAAAGACGGGATGCCGCGTGGGCGGCCGCTCCCGCTCCCCCACCGCTTGCGCGCGTGGGACCGGTTTGCCCGGCCCGGGCCGCTGCCGCGTGCGGGAGCGAGGGCCTGTCCCCATTCACGACCAGCCCTGCGGCAGGGTGGACACACCGATGAGCACCAGCGCCAGGCTGCCCAGAACAGCCAGCAGCGTGTTGCGGTAACGCAGTTTGTCGGGGGCGCCGCGCCAGCGCACAGGCAGGTGGGCTGCCGCCGCCGCCGCAATCATGGCGCCGGCGTGCTCCAGCCGCACCACTGGAAAGCCCGCCCCGGCGAATCCCGACCAGAGCAGAAAGGTCAGCCCGAGCAAAACCTGCAAGTCCATCAGCCCGCTGAAGCCAGCGGCCAGGCCGCGGTCCATGCCGGCGAACGGCCCGCCGCGCAGCCACCCCGGCGTAAACTTCACCACGCCCAGAACTGCAACCAGCAAGATCAACCAGCGAACGAAAGAATGAATGGCGAGCAGAGAATCCACAGCAGTCTCCCGATCTGTACCCACGGCGCCGGGCGCGCGCGCCCGAGAGGCTGCCCGGATGGACCGGACAGCCCGGCGATGATCCGGGGGGATTGCATACAGCACTAAAGCAGGGTGGGGGGATAAACTTGCATCCCACCACCCTGCCTGGTTTCAACGGACAGACGCCCCGACCTCAAGGCCGGCGCGTTCCATCACTTACGGCGTGCAGGACGGGAACTTGAACGCTCCGATACGGGTCTGCCACGGGGCGCTCCCGGTGGTCTTGATGTACTCGGAGGTCATCCAGAAAGTGCAGCCGTCGGTGGAGTCCACTGCCATCATGGCGTAGTCACCCCAGCGCGAGGCCGAGTGCGTCTGCGCGCCCGTGCCCCGGATCAGCAGGCCTTCCTTCTGCGGCATGGTGCCGAGCGGGTCGGTGACCAGCCGGCCGGTGTACACAACGGACGGATACAGCGTTCGCGAATACGAGGCGGAGTAGACCATGGCCATATTGCCGGCCTGGTCCATGGCAAGGCTGGCCATCCAGCGGTGCACCGCGATGCGCGGGGCAAAGGTACCCTGCTGGTACACCGACCATCCGCTGCCGGAGTTGCGCAGTTCGTACCAGCGAATGCCGGCCAGGTCGCGTCCGTCCACATCCACCGTGTGGTTGGTCACCAGCGTCTCGTAGCCGCCAAAGTTGCGGTACTGCAGGCGGTACATCAGACGGTCGGCAATGGCATCCAGACCCCGCGACGTGCCCGGCTGCGGGATACAGCTCCGGTTGTAGTTGCACATGTTGGTGTCGAAGGACGCCACCGACAGGGCCTTGTCGAAGGTAAAGGTGGAGTTGGCCGGGGTGACCCAGTCCACGTGGAACTTCCAGAGCTGGACCTGGTCCGGGGAGTAGCCCCAGGCGTTGTCGTCCATCTGCACAAAGGTGTTGGGCGAGCCGGCCGGCGGGACCGCGCCATCCAGGTCGGAGGGCAACATGCCACCCAGATTCGGGTCGCGGGCGTACAGGTCAAAGTAGACCATTGTGGCCGACAGGCCGCTCAGCATCCTGCTGCGGTCAAAAGCCACGACGCCCTGGCCACCCCAGGTGAACGTGTTCTGGTTGAACTGGTTCACCGCCATGTAGTAGGCGTCCGGCCACACGCCGAACTTGGGGTAGTCGTTCATCTTGGTGTTGCTGACGATGAAGTCGTAGCGATACCACGACCCGAGCGGATCTGCGGTCTGCGAGACCGCGATGCACTGGTGGAAGGGGCCGCTGGGGAAGTTGGGCAGCGCGAACTGACTCATCATCCAGCGGTCGGCCAGGTGATCGTACTGTGCAATCGGGTCGCCGTCGTTGTCGTTCTGGCAGGGGCCGCCAAAGCCGGACCACAGGGTGTTGCCGGCGGCCGGGCCGTACAGCTTGACGCCCGTCTTGTCGTAGATGGCAAAGGACAGGTTGACCCACTGCACGTAGTGGTTGGGGCCTACGTCGCCTTCGGTGTCGGGCGGCAGCACGCCGTTGACGTTGTTCACGCCCTCAAAGTTGACCGTCGGTCGCGGGATGTCCACGCCGTTCTGCCCGGTCTGCCACAAGGGATCCACGCCGCCCGGAAGTGGCGCGGCGTTGGCCGCGTTTTCCCGGCCAGGCAAGAAGTTTTCGCGCTCTTCCTCTTCTCGGTTGTCCGGCGCCTGCTTCGGCTCAAGCGGCTGGATGGAAGCCAGCGGCGCGGACAGGTCATTGCGCACCGAGGTGCTCACGATTGGCTGCCCCGGCGCGGCGGCCTGCACTATCAGCCCGGCAGCCGGGGCGGCGCCGCTGCCGGCGTTTCCACCGGCCGGCCCCAGCAAGCCGCCGGCCGAAGGGCCGGCAGCCACCTGCCCCCGGCCCAGTTGCCCTGCAAACAGGGCGCCTGTTCCCAGGACCGTAACCAGTACCACGGCCCAGATCAGGCGTGGCCAATTGCTCTTATTCATCAGATGTCATCTCCCTGCTCTGTCCCCCAGATCAAGGAGCACAGAGACTATACTCAATAGATCACGAAAACGGGTTCGTAGTTGGCGATTTATCGCCTGAATTGGGCACTGAAGTGCCCACTACGAACAGCTTTCGTGAAGTACTGATACTCGGATTCCCGGATTCGTGTCTTGCTGCAATGGAAAAGTCTCGATTATCTGGGCGGCCCGGCCTTCAGCCTTGCCCTGACCACGGCATGCATTGCCTCCTTTCTGCGGGCGTTTTCCGGCGCCCGCCAGGCGCGAACAACCCGATTGTAGGGTGATAACCAGAGTTGGTCAAGCCGTCCTTAAGTCGCAATACTGTTTAGTTAGCGGAGTCGAGGCTTCAGCCGGGGCCGCCTGAAGGCTTGACTCCGGGCTTATCTAAACAGTATTGCCTTAAGTCGGGTTTCGCCGCAGGGGTCAATCTATCTCCCCGCCCACACCGCGCTTGAATTCCTCCAGCGTGCGCTCGACCGCGGCGCGGGCGGCCTCCTCCACGCTGGTCCGGCCGTAGAAGGCGCGCGCGATCTCCGCGTCGGCCAGCTCCTCGATCTCCGGCCAGGTGCTCAGCACGGGCAGGGGCAGCGCGTCCTGCAACCCCTCCAGAAACACGCGGCTGCTGGCCGGCGGCTCCTCCGGCGCGAGAAAGGCCGGGGACTCGGCCACGCTGACGAGCGAGGGCACAGTCCGCCCGGTTCCGACCACGAGGGTCTGCCCTGCCATCGAGTTGGCAAACTCAATGAAGGCCCACGCCGCCGGCTTCTCGCGGCTGGCGGCCGACAGGCAGTAGCCGTCGGAGTGCAGCACGCTGGCGCGGAAGCGGCCCACCGGCAGCGACGTCACATCCCAGTGGAACTTTGCCGCTTCGCGATAGGTGGGCACGCCTCGCCGGCTGTTGAGGAACATGGCGGTCTGCCCGCTCAGGAAGCGACTTTCGCTATCCTGCGCCTGCTCGGCCACGGCATCCGGGACAACGTGCCAGCGGACCTGCAGTTCCACGAACCAGCGGAAGGCCTCCAGCCCCGGGCCGGAATCCAGCGTGAGGCGGGTGGGCGCGCCGGGAAGGTCCACCACGGAGCCGCTGGCCTGCCAGATAAAAGGCGCCAGGCGCGGCAGCGAAGGCTCCACGCCCAGGCCATACTGCTCGGGCTGGCCGTCTCCGTCCGCGTCCAGGGTGAGGGCGCGGGCGGCGTTCAGAAAATCGTCCCACGTCCAGCCAGACCGGGGCAGCGGCACCCCGGCCGCATCGAATAGATCCCGGTTGTAGTACACCACCAGGCTGGAGGCGTTCTGCGGCAGACATACGATCTGGCCGCCGAACATGAAGCCGGCCAGCGCCTCCGGGTAAAAGTCCTGCGCGTGGATGACCGCGCTCTGATCAAGATAGGGGCCAATCGGCTCCAGCGCCCCTTTTGAGGCAAAGGCCGCCATGCGCCGGTAGTTGAGTAGGGTGATGTCCGGGGGCGCGCCGGCGGCAAAATCGGCCGCCAGCCGGGTGCGGTACTCGCTCTGGGAGGGGATCACGATCAGGTCCACCTGCCGGTCGGGGTGGGCTGCGTGGTAGGCTGCCACGACCTGCTGGTAGGCGGAGACCTCGGCCGGGTCGCCGAAGACCATAAAGCTGATGGGAGCGGAGCGACCCGGCGCTGCGCACGCGGCGGTCAGGGCGGCCAGCAGGAACAGGGTACGGGCGAAACGGCGATAACGCTCGAGCATAGTCTCCTCTGTAAGTTCACGCGCCGGTGGGACCGCTCAGCCGGCCAGACAGCCGATGAGCGGCCGCGAACACCAGAACCACAGGCATCACCATCAGCACCGAGGCAGCCATCAGCAGCGGGTAATCGCTGCGATCCATCTGTTGCAGCAGTTGCAGCCCCACCGGCAGGGTGTAGCGGGCCGGGGTGCTGAGGTAAAGCAGCGGGCTGATAAAATCGCTCCAGTAGATCACAAAGGTCAGCAGAGCGACTACTGCGGCGGTGGGGCACGAGAGCGGCGCGGCCACAACCCGCCACACGCCAAAGGCGCTGGCCCCATCCAGATGGGCCGACTCGTACAGCTCGGGCGGCAGCCGGCGGTAGGTCCAGTAGAACAGCAGCACAAAGAAGGGGCTGGTGCCCATGAAGGCCGGCGCTGCCAGCGCCCACAGGCTGTTGATCAGCCCCATCTGTTTGAAAATCAGGAAGCGCCCCAGCCACACGGCGGTGACCGGTACCATGAGCAAAATCAGGGAGTAGCGCACCAGCGAGCGCCGGTCCGCGTCGTTCAGGCGCGCAAGGGCAAAACCGGCCCACGAGGCGGTGACCACGGTGATGGGGACTGCCAGGCCGACCACCGCCAGCGAGTTGAGCGCGTAGCGGCCCAGCGGAACCAGCCGGAAGATGCGCAGGTAATTGCCCCACGCCGCTGGCTCCGGCAGCCATTCAATTGTTTGCGGCGGCGGCAGGCCGGGCGCGCGCAGCGAACTGGAAACCATCCACAGCAGCGGCAGCAGCGCCAGCGCGGACAGCCCAAACAGGGTCAAGTGCCGGAGGGCAGCTCCCGGCCAGTGCGGGCGGGGCGGCGCGACAGGGTCAGATTTCATCAAACAAGGTCCAGCGGCGGGCCAGCCAGAAAAAGCCGATCAGCAGCGCACCGGTGAGGGCGTACATCACCCACATCAGCGCCGAGGCTACGCCAAAGCGCAGGCTGTCAAAAGCGTGCTCGTACACCAGCAGCGGCAGGAACAGGGTGGCGTAGTACGGGCCGCCGCCGGTCATCAGCAGCGCCGGAACGAAGGTGCTCTGAAAGGTGAGAATGGCATCGCGGCAGGCCACCAGCAGCAGCCAGGGGGTCAGCAGCGGCAGGGTGATGCGCGTAAAGCGCTGCCAGCCGCCGGCGCCGTCGGTCAGCGCCACTTCGTACACCTCGCGCGGAATGGCGCGCAGCCCGACCAGCAGCACCACCATGCCCTCCCCGATCTGAAACAGCGAGATGAGCACCAGCGCCGGCAGCGCCGTGCGCGGATCGGCCAGCCAGGCCGGGGCCGGCAGCCCCACGGCGCGCAGCGCGAAGTTCAACGGCCCGTACAGCGGGTTGAGCACCCATAGCCAGATCAGCGCGTAGGCCACGTCCGGCAGCACGGTGGGCAGGTAGAGAACTGTTCGGTGGGCCAGCATTCCCCGGCCGGGCCGGCGCAACAGCAGCGCCAGCCCGAAAGCGCCAAGCAGGCGCAGCGGCACGGCCAGCGCCATGAAACGTAACGAGTTGCCGAGCGCGACCCCCGTGAGCGGGTCACGCAGCAACTCCCGGAAGTTGGCGAGCGCGGCAAACGCCGGGGCCGCGAGGCCATCGTAATGGGTGAAGGCCAGCACTGCGGTGAACAGCCCCGGAATGGCAATCAGGATGACGGAGCCGAGCAGGTAGGGCAGCAGGAGTAGAACTAGCTGAAGGTGGTAGGGGGTCAAAGAGCGAGGCCAGAAGAAGGGCGGGAGCCGACTACAGGATTATAGCAGATGGCGGCCCGGCTTGGAGATTCCACGGTCCACACTCCAACATTGGATCGCGCGCCGGGAGAGCATTGATGCCGACCCGGAGGTGGTTGCCTTTTTTGAATCGCCGGCCGGAATAGCATTTCTACATCGCCTCGTAATCGCAGCCCAGTTTGTGATCACCCTGCTGGGAGCTGGCAGCATCCGTTTGGTGTGTACGTTTCTTGAACTGAGTGGTCTGGACCGCTTCATTGCGGCTTCCTATGGTTCGCAACAGGAGGTGACGGTGAGTATGGAGACGGCGGTGGTTGCGTTTGGACAGGCCGAACAAGAGCGTCTGACCGCAGGGCGTGGCATGCCCCCCGGGCAGATCACAGTTTGCCAGGATGAGACCTTTCACCCCGACATCTGCCTGGTCGCCATTGAACCGGTGTCCAACTACGTGCTGTTGGAGAAGTACGCGCCCGACCGCAGGGCGGAAACCTGGACGGCTGCCATGAAGGCGGCGCTGGAGGGTATGCCTATCGAAGTCATCCAATCGACCAGCGATGAAGGCAAGGGCTTGTGTAGCCATGTCAAGAAGGACCTGGGCGCCCGGCATTCGCCCGACCTGCCGGTTGGGGCGACCCGGTGGGTCGCCCGTACAGCGTGAAGCGGTGCAGGCTACCGGTGTCGCCCTGGCGGGCAAGGCGCGGCAGGCTGAGAAGACTCTGGCGGCGGCGAAACAGGAAGTCAGCCGGGAACAGGCGGCCCGGACGGCTTATGTCAATGAAAAGCATGGTCCCGGGCGTCCACCGGCCTTTGACAGGCGCATCCA
>CAYZNA010000008.1:10522-27043 GCA_964478665.1 uncultured Anaerolineales bacterium | reverse complement strand
CGCGCGCCCCGGCCCGCCCTGCCCTGCCCGCCCTGCCCGCCCTGCCCTGCCCGCCCCACTCGGTCAAAAAAGGGAAATGCACCCGGTCAGCCTCGTGCTGTGGGTGGGGTTGTGGCGCGTCCGGCGGCGCGCTGCGCCAGCCACTGCCGCGCAATCGCCCCCACAAAGCGCGGGTTGTAGATGAGGTAGCGCCGCCACAACCGGCGCGGCTCGCTCGCCAGCCGGAACAACCACTCCAGCCCGGCGCGCTGCGTCCAGCGCGGGGCCTGCGGCTGCCGCCCGGTCAGAAAATCAAAGGCCGCCCCCACCCCCACCAGCAGCGGCGCGTCCAGCCGCTCGCGGTAGCGCGCCATCCACAAATCCTGGCGCGGCGACCCCAGCCCCACCCAGACCACGTCCGCCCGCGCGGCGTTGACGGCAGCGAGCATGGCCCGCCCTTCGTCCGGCGTCATCTCACGGAAAGGGGGGCAGAACGTCCCGGCCAGCGGCAGCCCGGGGAAGCGCGCCGCCAGCCGCCGGGCCAGCTCATCGGCCACCCCCGGCGCCCCGCCCAGATAAAATTGCCGGTAGCCCTCCCGCGCCGACCGTTCGGAGAACGCCAGCAGCAGATCCGGCCCGTACACGCGCCCGGCCCCGCGCGCGCCGAACAAGCGCTGCGCCCAGACCACCGGCATCCCATCGGCGGTGACCAGCGCCGCCCCGGCCAGCGCCGCGCGCACATCGGGGCGGTCATGGCCCTGCATCAGGGTGTAGACCGGGCAGGTGCAGGCGTAACCGCGCTGACCGTCGGCGATCATGCGCGCCATCTCGTCCACCGCGCCGGACAGCGTCAGCGCGCTCACCCGCACCCCCAGCAGATCAATTCGTGTGACCATCAACTCCCCGACTACCCGACTACCCGACCATCGGGGCATGGGGATGCCCCGACTACCTGACTACCCGACTACCCGACACCTCCCCCCCTGACACCCCATGACCGCCACAGTTCTAATCGTTGATGACGAGGCTCCGGCCCGCAATTCCTTTGCCGTACTACTTCAAGACGCCGGCTACGAGGTCGCCACCGCCGCCAGCCTGGCGGAGGCCCGCCGCCAACTGGACCTGGGCGCCGGAGATATTCTGGTGCTGGACGTACTGCTGCCCGACGGCGACGGCCCCTCGCTGTTGGAGCGCATCGCGCGCGAGCAGGGCATGATTCCGCCCTGCATCATCGTGACCGGCCACGGCGACGTGGACATGGCGGTGGAGGCCATGAAACTGGGCGCGCAGGACTTTCTGCAGAAGCCGGTGGATTTCGAGCGGCTGCTAAGTGCGGTGGAAAAGGGCGCCGAAACCGTGGCCCTGCGCCGCGAGCTGGCCTTGCTGCGCGGCAAGGCGCGCGAGCAGGCCGAGTGGCTGGTCGGCAACACGCCCGTCATGCGCCGCATTGCCGAAGAGGCCCGCCGCGCGGCTGAGGTCTCCGCCGCAGTGCTGCTCACCGGTTCCACCGGAACCGGCAAGGAAGTGCTGGCCCGCGCCATCCACAGCATGGGGCCGCGCCGCGACAAACCCTTCGTGGGGATCAACTGCGCCGCCTTCCCGCCCGAGCTGATAGAATCCGAGCTGTTCGGCCACGAGGCCGGCGCCTTCACCAACGCCAGCAAACGCAAGCCCGGCCTGCTGGAAACCGCCGATGGCGGCGTGCTGTTTCTCGACGAAATCGCCTCCATGCCGCCGGGGTTGCAACCCAAACTGCTGCGCATGCTCGACAACCAGACCTTCCGCCGGGTGGGCGGGGTGAACGAGATCAAAGTGGACGTGCAGGTGCTGGCGGCCTCCAACCGCGACCTGCCGGCCATGATCCGGACCGGCGCCTTCCGCGAAGACCTGTACTACCGGCTCAGGGTGCTGGAGCTGCGCCTGCCCACCCTGCGCCAGCGGCTGGAGGACCTGCCGGCGCTGGTGGGGCTATTCATCCGCCAGATTAACCAGCGCACCGGCAAAAACGTGAGCGGCGCCACCCCCCGTGCGCTGCAAGCCCTTAAGGCCCACCCGTGGGAGGGCAACGTGCGCGAGCTGCGCAACGCCATCGAGCGCGCCATGCTGTTCGCAACCGTTCCTACGTTCCCGCATACGGGGACTTCGCAACGTTCAACCGTTATCTGGCACGCCTCTTGCACTGTCTGCCTCCACACACCCCCGGAGGCAGACAGATGAACCAACTCACCCCCCAACAACTGCAGATGGCCCTCGCCGGCGTAGCGAGCGTGGCCGGCGTGCTGTGCCTGGGCTTCGGCCTGTACATGCTGGTCGTGCGCGGCTACACCGCCGAGCTCAAGGTGCTGGCTGCACAGACCGCGCGCCTGGGCGAAAAGGGCATCGCGCAAGACATCACCACCCTGGTCAACACCTCCACCCAACTGGTAGGCGCCATCAACGGCCTGATCCGCACCTCGGCCGGCATAGGTGTCTTTCTTGTCACGGTCGGCGCGGGCCTGCTGGCCGGCGCCTACTTTGTTCTCAGCCGCCTGACCGGCGTGGGGCTATAACCGTGGGCGCCACAAAGGTAGGCCCGCCGGCGCCGGACGCGGCCGCCGGACCGCTCTCCGAGCGCGAGCTGCTGTCCACGCTGCCAGAAGCGCTGTGGGGCGAACCGCTGGCCGCACTGCGCCACGAGCCGCTCACCCGCGCGCTTCTGGCCGACGCCTCCTTTCTGGACTATGCTGTAGAGGCGCTTGGCGACGACCCCCGCCGCTGGCGACCCGGCCCGCTGGGCCTGACCCTGCTGGAAACCGAGAATCCCGCATGGGGCCGGATCCGTCTGGGGACCGCGGCCCTGGCCGGGGAGGCGGATGCCCTGCCGCAGGAAGCAGTCCGCGCGAGGGAGGCCCTGCTCGCCCCCGGCGCTGCCCCACCCGACCTGCGCCAGGCCACCCTGGCCGCCCTCGCCTTGCGGGAGCCGACCGGCAGCGGCGCCCCCGGCGAGGGCGCAGCGCTGGTGGCGCGCGCTCGGTCTGCCTCCGACATCTGGGCGCCGGTGCTGGTGTGCCTGTACGGGCTGCTGTCCGACCCGGCCTCGCTGCTCGCGCCGCTGACTGCCGGCCCCGCTGTGCCCGCTGATCTCGCCATGCGCGTGCTTCTGGCCAACGAGACCGGCCCGGCGCTGCATGACAAACTGGCCCGCCTGGCCCTGGCGCTGCCGGCCTCCGAACGTCTGGACTTTGCCCGCGAGGTGGCCGCGCGCCACCTGCGGCCGGCCCTCGCCGCACGCCTGGCCGCCCGCCTGAGTCTGATCGCAAAAGACGGGCCGGCCGCGGTACGGGCGCCGGCTGCCCCCGGAGGCAAGGACAGCCGCCCGCTGTGCCACCAGGCCGGGGAGGTGGCCGCCGAACTGGCCTCCGCCGAGCTACAAACCCTGGCGGGGGCGCTGGATCCGGCTCGCAAGCGCCTGGACGCAGTCTGGACCATAACCAACCGGCTGCTGGCCGGCGTGACTGCCGAGATAGGCCGGCTCTCGCTGCTGGCCGATGATCCCGTGTCTGCCCTGGCCGCCTATCAAGAGGCGGTCAAGGCCGCGCCGGAACGCCCTGACCTGGCGGCCTGCCTGGCAGGCGCCCTCACCCGGCTGGACCGTCCGAACGAGGCCCTCGCCGCTTTGCCCCCAGACTGCGATGACCCGCTGTTCCACCTCGCCGCCGCGCGCGCGCTGCATCGCTGTTGCCAGCCGGTCGAGGCGTTGACCCACGCCAGGGCGGCAGCTACCCCGGCCTTGCGCTCGTCGCACACCCCGGTGGAAGCCCTGCGCGAGATCGCCGCGCTGCTCGCCGATGGTGGCGACCTGCCCGCTGCACTGGAGCTGGCCGGCGAAGCCGTCCGTCGCGCCCCGCAGGTCGAAGATCCCCGACAGGGGAAAGTCATCACCCTCGCAGAACTGGCCGGTTACCACCTGCGCACCGGCGCTGTGCGCGAGGCGCAGGCCGCCGGGGCGGGGGCGGTCCTGCTGGACCCGGCCAGCGCCCCGGCGCGGGTCAGCCTGGCCCGCGCGCTGGAGTCCGGCTCCCGCGAAGATCTGTCCGCCTCGCTGGCGCATTGGGAGGCCGCCGTGCGCCTCGACCCGGGCAATCCGGCCCACCGGTTGGCGCTGGCCCGCGCCGCCCTGGGCGCCGGGCAGCCGGCCCTGGCCGAATCCGCCGCCCGCGCGCTGCTGGCATCCGGAGTGGAGGCCGCAGTCGGGGAGGTGGGCGGGGCCGCCCACGCCATCCTCGGCCAGCTTTGTACCGATCAGGGCGACGACGAGGCCGCCAGCCGCCACTTCAGCCTCGCCACCCGGCTGGCCCCCGCGCTGCGTGAACCGTGGCAGGCGCTGGCCGCCCACTACTGCAACAAGGGTCAACGGGATCAAGCGGTAACCACGCTGGAGGTCGGGTGCGAGGCCGCGCTGGCTGCCGCCGCTCCGGCTACCGCCGCACACCTGCACAGTTCGCTGGCCGAACTACACCAGCAGGACGGGCGGACCGACCAGGCTCAGGCTGCGCTGGAAGCCGCGCTCGAATTACAGCCGGAACAGGCCGAACTGCACGCCCGGCTGGGCGCGCTGCTCCAGGGGAAAGACCAATCAGGGCTGGCAGCGCGGGCTTTCCAGCGCGCCCTGGAACTGGCCCCCGGCAGCGTGGGGATCGCGCACCGGCTGGCGCTGGTGCTGGAAGCACAGGGCACGCCAGAAAGCGCGTCCGAGGCCACACAGATACTGCGGCCGGCTGTAGCGGCCAGCTTTGGCGACCCCCATGCCGATCTTTCGCTGTTCGAGGACTTTGGCCGCCTGTCACTGGCTATCGCCCTCCAACCTGGCCGCCCGGCAGGTCAAAGCGGCGCCCTGTCCACTGCGATCAAGGCCTTCCGCGAGGTGCTGCGACGAGACCCTGCCCGCAAAGAAGTGCTGGCGCAGTTGGGCGCGGCGCAGGAGGCCAGCGGTGACCACGCTGCGGCGCTGGCCAGCTACCAGGGCGCCATAAAGCTTGGCGCCGGGTCAGAAAGGCAACTCAACCGCGGCATTGGGCGCTGCTGCCTCAAACTGGGCAAGCTGGATACCGCCATTGCGGCGCTGCGCGAGGCCGTGGCTGCCTGCCCGGAGCCGAAGGCCCCCTATGGGCAGCCCTGCGCCGAAACCCTCGCCGAACTCGGCGCTGCCTACAGCCAGGCCCAGATGAAGGCCGAGGCGCTGGAGGCCTTTCAGCGCGCGGTCGCAGCCGCGCCGGAGGATCCAGATGTGCTGGCCGGGTTGGCCCGCACCGCCCGCGAGGCCGGCGAATTCTCGCTGGCCCAGGAAAGCTATCAGCGCGTGTTGCACTCCATCCCCGCCCCGAGCGGCCCGCGCTTCTCGCCCGTGCGGCTGGCCCGCGCCGGCCCGCTGGCCGACCTGGCTGACTTGCGGCTTGCCGCAGGAGACACCGCCGGGGCGCGCGCCGGCTATGCCGAGGCCCTGAGCGTGCTGGGCGCGGAACTGGGCGAGGCCGGCCCGGCGGGTGCTCCGGCCGGCGCCGACGTCCCCCGCCGGACCGCGAAGGCCGCCGCAATCTATCGCCGGGCGGCCGAGGCGCAATTTGAGCTCGGGGAGACCGCCGAGGCGGCTGGCCTGTTGCGCGCCGCCAGCGCGCTGACTCCGCACGATCCACGCCTGCATGCGCGACTGGGCGAGGCGCTGGCCCGGATCGGCGATTGCGGGGCTGCCCACGACGCATACCTGCGCGCCGCCGAGACGGAGCCGGCCGACCAGCCCTCGCGGCGGGCGGCGCACCTGTGCCGGGCCGGAGAAGCCCGCTGGGAACAGGCCCAGGCACAAGCTGCGCTGGCCCTGTGGCGCAGCGCGCTGCGCCTCAACCCGGAAGACGCCCGCACCCACAGCCGCCTGGGCAAGGCGCTGCTCGGCCACGACGACGCCGCCGCTTTGTCCGAGCTGGAACTGGCCTGCCGCTACGCCCCCGAAGATCCAGAAGCGGCCCGCGACGCCGCACGCGCTGCCATCGCCCTGGGCGACGTTGAACAGGCCCAGAACTTCCTGGCCCGCGTGACCAGACTGCTGCCGGGCGACGCCCGCGCGCAGGCCGCGCTGGGGGAGGTGCTGCTGATCCGGGGCCAGGCGCAGCCGGCCCTGACCGCCTACCGGCAGGCCGCGCGCCTGGCGCCCGGCGAGCCGGCACATGCCATCGGTCAGGCGCGGGCGCTGGTGCAAATCGGGGAGTTGGTCGAGGCAGCCAGACTGGCCCGGGCTGTGCTGCTCAGCGAGGCTGCCACACCACAGGTGCGCGGCGCCGCCGGCGAAGTGCTGCTGGAGGCCGGCGACCTGGCCGAGGGGCTGGCCGCGCTGCAGGCGACCGCCGCTGCCCAGCCGGACAACGTTTCGGCCCAATTGGTGCTGGCCCGCGCCCTGGTGAGCGCCGGCGAGATCGCTGCTGGCGAACTGCCGGGTGTCAGGGTATCAGGTGTCAGGGTATCAGGTGTCGGGGTGTCAGGGACAACCTTCCCACCTGACACCTCTTCCCCTGACACCTCTTCCCCACGCTCAGTCGCCGCCCTGCTGGAAGGGGCCACCGCCCTCAACGCCGACCCGGCCACGGTGCAGGAGTTGACCGCCCGCGCCCGCGCCCTGTGGGCCGATCCCGGCGCCGCACTGCCCTTGCTGGAAGAGGCGCTGCGCGCCCGCCCCGACGCTGATCTGTACGCGGCGATGGCAGCGGCCTGCCGGCGCGCCGGGCTGCAATCCCGCGCGCGGGAGGCGATCAACGCCGCGCTCGACCTCGACCCGGGGCATCGCGCCGCGCTGGTGCAGTTGGGGCTGCTGCACATGGAGCAGAGCGCGGCGCCGGCCGCGGTCGCCGCTTTGCGGCGCGCAACGGCGCTGCCCTCCACCCCGCCCGAAGTGCGGGTGCTGCTGGCGCAGGCGCTGGAGGCAAGCGGCAGCCTGCACGAAGCGGCCGCCGAGTTGAACGCCGCCCTT
Source organism: uncultured Anaerolineales bacterium (assembly GCA_964478665.1). Taxonomy (GTDB): domain Bacteria; phylum Chloroflexota; class Anaerolineae; order Anaerolineales; family CAYZNA01; genus CAYZNA01. Next base: position 20,070 of record CAYZNA010000008.1, on the reverse strand, counting down.
GCACGTTACCCGGCCCGCGCCGACTGGCACCAGCGTCTGGCCCGCCTGCACCTCGTCCGGCGCGACGCGCCGGCCGCGCTGGCGCATCTGCAGCGCGCCGTGGAGCTGGCCCCCGAGCGCGCCGACTGGCAGGCCGCGCTGGCGGCGGCGCTCGAAGCCGACGGCGACCTGCCGGGGGCCGCGCAGGCCTATCAGCGCGCCGCCGACCTCTCGCCCGCCGAAGCAGCGTTACACACGGCCCGGGGCCGGGTGTTGCTGAAATTGGGGCAGGCGCAGCAGGCGGCTGCCTGCTTCGCGCAGGCACTGAGCATCCAGCCGGCGCTGCTCCCGGCCCTCACCGGCGCCGCCCGCGCTGCTTTACGTGTGGGGGAACTGCCCGCAGCCCGCGCCAGCCTGCAGGTCGCCCTGCGCCAGTACCCGGACGACCCCGAGGCGCTGGCCTGTCTGGCCGAAGTGGAAGCCGCCCGCGGCGACACAGAGAGCGCCTTGCAGGCCTACGCCCACGCCGTCCGTCACTCGCCGGACCCCACCCGGCTGGTGCTGGACCGCGCACGGCTGCTGCTGGGCCGGGGCAAGGCCGGCCAGGCAGTGGCTGAACTGCGCCGCCTCGAACAGGAAAAGCCGGAGTCGGATGAGGTCAAGGGCACGCTGGGCGAGGCGCTGGCGGCCTGCGGTGAACTGCGGGAAGCGCTAGAAGTGCTGCGACAGGCCAGCGCCATCGCCCCGCGCAACCCTGCCCACCTCCTTCGCCTGGGGCAACTGCACCGGCAGGCCGGGCAACTCGATCAAGCGTTGCACCACCTGCAAACCGCCGGGGAATTGGCCCCGGACGACGCCCGCATCCTGATCGAAATGGGCAAAGTGTTCGAGGAGCGGCGCCAGTTCGACGTGGCCTACACCCTGTATCGCCGAACGATTGACAATCACCCGGACTGCCCGGAGGCCTACTTCCAGGCCGGGGTGGCGCTGAAACATCTGAAGAGCTACCCGGAGTCTATCGAGTACCTGCGCCGGGCGGTGAAACTCGATCCCAGGAACGCCGCCGCCTATCGTCAACTGGCGGCCGTATCAGCCATGGGGCTGGTGTTTGGCGACCCGGAGAGCCTGTTGGTGCGTTGAGCGTTGGTGCGTTTGCGAAGTCCCCGTAGGGGGAACGTTGGTGCGTTGAACGTTGGAACGGTTGCGAAGTCCCCGTAGGGGGAACGTTGGAACGTTGGAACGTTTGCGAAGTCCCCGTAGGGGGAACGTTGGAACGTTGGAACGGTTGCGAAGTCCCCGTAGGGGGAACGTTGGAACGGTTGCGAAGTCCCCGTAGGGGGGAACGTTTGGAAGAGTGAGCGACCATGAAACGAGCGGATTATCTTGCCCTGCTGGAGGCCGCGCTGGCGGCCAGGGAGGCCGGCTTTGCCGGCGAAGCGGCCCGCGCCTGGCTGGCCGACTGGCCCGGCGACCTCGCCGTGCAGTTTGTCCTCGCCAGGGCGCACCAGGCCGCCGGCCGGAGGGATGAGGCCACCGGCGTGCTGTGGGCCGTGCTCCAGCACGACCCGGAGTGGCGCCAGGCCTGGGAATTGCTGATGGGGCTGCTGCCGCCCGGCTACCAACGGAGTGCCGTCGCCCGCGCCTGCCTTGCCATCCTTGACCCCTCCAGCGATCTACCCAGCCCGCTGCCGCCGTGGGCGGTGGCCGGGCTGTCCGGGCGGCTCTCCCTGTTGCAAGGGGACCTGAAGGCGGCCGGGGAGGCGCTCGGGCGGGCGGTGGCTGCCGCCCCCCCGGTCGCCCTGCCCTACCTATTGCACTTCCGGACGGCCCGCAGCACGACGCACGCGGAAGCGCTCCCGGCTGCCATCGCACTGGGCGAGGCCTACCTGGCCCAGTGGCCGCTGTGCGTGGCCCTGCAGCTTGGCCTCGCCCACTGTCTGATGAACGCCGGCGCCGATCAACTCCTAGCAGGCGGGTCGGCCGGGCGGGCGGCAGCGCTGCTCCACGCCGCAGCGGCGGCCGACCCGGCCGGTCAGGTCGCCCGCCGGGTCTGGCCGCCCACCCCGCTCCGCTTCGGGGACTCTCCCACTCCGCTCCGCTTCGGGGACTATGGTGGCGCGCACGCACGGACGAACCCCTACCGCGATCTGTGGCCTCTTGAGCTTGCCGGCCATCTGCCCGGCCCGGTCCCGGCCGCAGTCAGCGCCTTGCTAGGCAAGAATCGTCTGGCCGGAAACGTTGAACGTTCTAACGTTGAACGTTCCCCCCTACGGGGACTTCGCAACGTTGAACGCTCTAACGTTGAACGCGCCGGCAAGGATGCGCTACATGAAGTACAGTCCGAACTGAACTGGGTGCGCGCGAGACTGTACCGCGCTGGCGCCTTCAAGAACAAGCGCGCGCAGCCGAAGCAGGCCGAGACCGAGCCGGCAGGGGGCGAAGAGGATGCCCGCACCCCGGCCTATATCGTCCTTGCCAGCCAGGACCGGCTGCGGCAAAAATACGGCGCCGAGGCCGCCGAGGGGATTATCGCGCTCATTCGCTCGCAGGCCGTGGCGGTCGCCCGCCGGCCGGGCTGGCGCAGCTACCCGGTGCTGCTCGACTCTGCCGAGAGTCTGGCCCCCTTTGCCGCCGCGGCGCCGCTCGAGCCGGCTGACCCGGCCAACGCCTGGTCTATTAAGCTGCTGTTGCACGATCTGGATGCCGCCCTTGCCCGGCGCGGCGAGATGATCGGGGCGCTGCTGCTGGTGGGTGGCCATGATCTGCTGCCCTTCCACCTGTTGCCCAACCCCACCGACGACAGCGATGACGAGGTGCCTTCAGATAATCCCTACGCGACGCGCGACGAGAATTACTTTGTGCCCGAATGGCCGGTCGGGCGGCTGCCTGCCGGCAAGGGCAACGACCCCCTGCTCCTGCTGAAACAGCTACGCGGTGTGATAGCCGGGCAGCGCGTTCCGGGCCAGGTTGGAAAGGGTGCGAGGTGGTTGGGTGGTTTTCCGGTACGGGCGAAATGGCTACGCGCATTAATACAGTGGTTCACCCGCCGAAGACCCCCGACAGGGAGCGGCCAGCGCCCGCCTGCCACTGGCCCGGCGGCGCCAGGCGAGAGCTTCGGCTACGCCGCCAGCGTATGGAAGTCGGCCAGCATGGCAGTGTTCAACACCATCGGCGAGCCGCGCGCGCTGCTCACCTCGCCGCCGGTGGAGGCCTCCCGGCTGCCGGGTTCCGGCCCCGGGCCGGGCAAGCTATCGTACTTCAATCTGCACGGGATCGAGGACGGTCCCAACTGGTACGGCCAGCGCGAGCCGGGCGGCCCACTCTCCTCGCAGCCGGAATACCCGGTGGCCTTGCGGCCGGCAGACGTGGTCAACTCCGGGCGGGCGCCGCAGATCGTGTTCAGCGAGGCCTGCTATGGGGCGCACATCGCCGGCAAGGCGGTGGACGAGGCCCTCTCGCTCAAGTTTCTCGATGCCGGCGCGCGAGCGGTGATCGGCTCCACCTGCGTGGCCTATGGTTCGGTGGCCACCCCGCTGATTGGCGCCGACCTGCTCGGGCAGGCTTTCTGGGAATACCTGGCCCGGGGCCTGCCTGCCGGCGAGGCTTTGCGGCGGGCCAGGATCAGCCTGGCGCGCATCATGGACCGCCGCCAGGGGTACCTTGACGGCGAGGACCAGAAGACCTTGATCTCGTTTGTGTATTTTGGCGATCCGCTCTTCCGGCCGGGCGGCCTGCAACCCGGCCCGAGCAAGAACCCCAAAACCGGGGTGTATCGCACCAGGTCACTGCCGGCGCAGACCTGCCTGGCCTGCGACCGGCGCTCCGCCGGCCGGGACAACGCGCCGCCCGACGCCCAGACTCTGGCCCAGGTGAAGTCCATCGTGGCACGCTATCTGCCGGGGATGCAGGGGGCAACCTACGCGGTCACCCAGCCGCACACAGACTGCAACGGCGGCGACCACCTCTGCCCGACCGCCCACCTGGGGGCCGGCAGCCGGGGAGCGAAGTCGGCGCCGGCGGCGCACCACCGCGTGATCACACTCAGCAAGGTGGTGCAGTCCAGCCAACATGCTCATCCCCGCTTCGCCCGCCTGACGATCAACGCGGAGGGCAAGGTGCTCAAGCTGGCGGTCTCGCGCTGAGGCAGGAAGCAGGATGCAGGGGCTGGCCGCTTCGCGTGGCAGTTGGCGACACGGAAGCGCCTCACGCCCCCCGCTCCACGCCCCCACTACCCGCCGCCGAAGCTGGCCCGTTCGAGGGTGAAGCGCGCCAGCGCGGCCGGGTCCACGGTCACGCCCAGGCCCGGCCCCTCGGGGACCGAGAGGGTCCCATCCGGGTTGAGGGCAAAGGCCTCCCGCGTGAGGTCCTGCTCGTAGTAGCGGTCGGAGGCCGAGATGTCCCCCGGCAGGGTGAAGCCGGGGAGCGAGGCGATGGCCACGTTGGAGGCCCGTCCAATCCCGGTCTCCAGCATTCCGCCGCACCACACCGGCGCGCCGTGGGCGCGGCAGAAATCGTGAATCCGGCGCGCCTCGTACAGGCCGGAGACCCGCCCCGGCTTGATGTTGATGATGCGACAGGCGCCCAGCTCCAGCGCCCCGCGCGCATGATCCACGCTGTGAATGCTCTCGTCGAGGCAGAGCGGGGTGCGCAGTTGCGGGGCCAGCCGGCTGTGGTCAATGATGTCGTCTTCGGCCAGCGGCTGCTCTATCAGCAACAGATCGAGGTCGTCCATCTGGCGGAAAACCCCGGCGCTTTCCAACGTGTAGGCCGAGTTGGCGTCCACCTGCAGCGGCACGCCGGGGATGGCGGCGCGCACCGCGCGCACCACCTGCAGATCGCGGCCTGGCTCGATCTTGATTTTGATGCGCGGGTAGCCCCGGGCGCGGAAGGCCAGCACGGTCTCCACCATCCGCTCCGGGGAGGGCTGGATGCCGACCGAGACCCCCACCGATACGCGCTCGCGCTCGCCGCCCAGGTAGCGGGCCAGGGGCTGCCCGGCCTGCCGTGCGAACCAGTCCCACAGTGCCATCTCCAGCCCGGCTTTCGCCATGGCGTGGCCGCGCACCGGCCGGACGCGCTCAACGAACTCTTCGACCCCGGCCAGCGGGGCCGGCATGGCGACCGGGATGAGAAAATCGCGCAGCACGTGCCAGGCGGTGCCCACGGTCTCGTAGGAATAGCCCGGGAAGCGCGAGGCCACGCATTCGCCCCACCCCACCCCGCCTTCAGCGTAAACCACAACCAGCACGCACTCGCGATCTTGCTCCACCCCGAAAGAGGTGCGGAAGGGCGCTTTGAGACGCATTTTGATGTGGTACAACTCGATCCGGTCTATCTTCACGAGAGTTTCCTTTCAGGCGTTTGATGGAGCGTTTGATGGGGCACTTTTGATGAGGCGCTAGAGATCGGCGTCGCCGCGCGTGAGCAGGTAGGTGCTCTGGCCGTCCGGCCCGGAACCGGCCTCAAAGAAGAAGTCGGTCACGAGGTAGCCATCGTCAAACAGGCGTTCGCACACTTCGCGCAGGTGCAGCCGCCAGCGCAGCGCCAGTGCCGGGTCGGCTTTCTTGACGCGCTGGAAGTTGGCGGGGATCATCACCGCGCACAACGCGCCCCGGGGCCAGGCCGGCGCGTCCGGCGGAAGCGGCAAGTCGCGCGAGTCGCGGGTCAGGGGATTGACCAGCGTGGCGCCGGCCTGCAGCCAGTGTCCCAGCCCGAGCGGGGGGCGCGGCCGGTTGATGCGCTGCTTGACGCGATTGGAGGTAACCCACCAGTCCACCTGAAAGCGGTCGCTGGGCAGGCCGGCGTTTAGCCCATCCTGCATATCGCCGTACACGTTGCACTTATAAATCTGGGAGACGCAACCCAGGCGCGCGATATTCAAATTAGCGTTGCGGCTCTCCAGCGGGTCATAGGTCCACGTAATCAGGCGGATGCCCTGCTGCATGGCCCATTCGCGCTGGGCCAGTTTGAGCATGCGCCCTACGTGTTGATCGCGGTATTCCGGCAACACCCCCACCTGATGCGAGCAGAACTTAAGTCGCGCCAGGGCCGGGCGCCTGGCATCGCGCGCGTCGCGCGCGTCGGTCCCCAGAAAGCCAAAAGAGAAGCCAACCATGCGCTCACCGTCAAAGGCGCCCATCACCAGCCCGCCGTTATGGGCCACGGTGGTCAGCACGTGCATGGGCGCCACGATCAGGTCGCTGCCGGGCCAGATCTGGCGCTGCAACTCCTCGAGGTCTTCAAAATCCCTGGTCGAGTCCAGTTCTCTGAGTGTCACACCCTCGGTCATCTTACCTTTCCCCACATGTCATCAATGTGCCCCATAATCGGGGCAGCCTGTTTACCACAGGCTTTACGCCCTGGCAGTGGTAACAAAGCGCCACAGTTCACGACGCCAGGGGCGGTTTTCCAGATAGTCCAGCGAGTCCTCAAAGCGGGCCGGCTTCAGCCCAAAGTAGCGGGTCACGCTGATCAACTCGCCGCTGCGGTTGACCGCCAGATAGTCCAGCCAGCGCGGCGTGAGCGGCGAGCGCGGCAAGATGCCCTCCAGCCACCACGCCATGGCCCGCAGGTAGGGCTGGCGAGTGGCCAGCGGGAAGCGGCGCACACCGATCCTGCGCATGATCAGGCGCGCCATGTCCACAAAGGCGAGCGCCTCGGGACCGCCCAGCGCGATGGTCTGGCCAGGCGAGGCCGGCCAATCCAGGCTCCACGCCAGACAGGTGGTCAGGTCCTCCACCCATAGCGGCTGGAGCAGCACCCGCCCATCGCCGGGGATAGGGAAAACGAACGGCAGCGCTTTGAGCACCATGGCGATGGCATTGGTAAAGCAGTCCTCCCGCCCGAACACGACCGCCGACCGCAGGATCAGGTGCGGCAGGCCGCTCTCGCGGATGATCTCCTCAGCGATGCCTTTGGCCTTGTGCACCGGGTAAGCCGATCCCCGATCCGCGCCCAGATGGCTCAGGAAGACCAGCCGCCCCACGCCTGCCTCGCGCGCTGCGACTGCCACTGCCCGCGTGCCGGCCACGTCCACTGCCCGCAGGTCGCCGCGGCGCCCGCGCCACTCCGCGCCGGCCAGGTGGAACACGGTTTCCACCTCCACCATGGCCGCGCGCAGGCCTCGCGGGTCGTCCAGCCGGGCGACGGCTACCTCCACCGGCACGCCGCGCGGCAGCTCAGGCGAGCGCCGCGAGGGCCGCAGCAAAACGCGCACCGGGCGCCCCTCCCCTACCAACTTGCGCACCAGCGAGCGCCCTATGAATCCGGTGCCTCCTGTGATGAGTATCAAGGTGAGTGGACGCTTCGCGGGACGCTTCGCGGGACGCTTCGCGGGACGCTTCGCGGGACGCTTCGCGGGAGATTGGAGACCTGCCCCTTACCGGATTGGAAAAGCCACAACCTGCGCGGCAACATCGCCGGCCGTCAGGCGGGTTCCCGGCTCGGCCACGTCCGGCTTGACAAAGGCCAGCGCAATTGGCCCGGCGCCGGGGGAAACCACCGCGCTGGAGACCTCGCCGACCCGGCGCTCCCCCTGGCGCACCTCATCTCCCACCGCGACCGGCGCCGCCAGCTTCAATCCCACCAGGGTCTTTGCAAGCTTGCCGCGGCTTTCCATGCGGGCGATGATCTCCTGCCCGATGTAGCAGCCCTTGTGAAAACTGACCGCCGGCCACAGCCCGGCCTCCAGCGGGATGTACTCTTCGCTGATCTCATGACCGGCGTAGCCCTGCCCGGCCTCCACGCGCAGGACCTGAAACGTTTCCTCGCCGGCCGGCAGCGCCCCGGCCCCCCCCAACCTTTCCCACACCCCGGCGGCCTCTTCCCGCGGCCCGACCAGGGTCACCCCGTCCCCGGCCAGGCCCCGCCCCCGCAGCAGAATCCACTCCCCGCCGGCCCCCTCCCCTGGCGCCTGCGCGGTCAGAAAGCGATTTTCCTGCGGCGCGGTCACGCCGGGAAAGGCGCCCTCCGCCACGCGCGCGGCCTGCGGTCCCACCACGCAGAATTGGGCCAGCGAGTCGCTCACGTCATCGAAACGCACGTCGTCGTTGAAAAAAACGTAGCCAGAAAGCCAGCGGCGCACGGCCTGCGCCCGGCCGGGGCTGGTGAGCAAAAGCACCGTATCGCCCCGGTTGAGCACCCACAGCGCGTCCACCGTGCGCGCCAGGGCAGTGGTCAGCACGGTGGGCCGGGCCTCGCCCGCCGGCAGATGCTCCACGTCGTTGGTGGACATGCGGTGCAGCAGGCTGAGCCGGTCGCGGCCGGCAGCCCGCAGCCGGCCTTCGTGACTGCGATCCAGCAACACGGCGCGCTCGTGGGCGGCGCGGTAGGCCTGGTGGAGGTTGGTGCTGTCGGTCATGGTGCGCTCTTCGGGGAGGTAAGGAGGTAAGGAGGTGAGGAGGTGAGGAGGTGAGGAGGTGAGGAGGCAAGGAGGCAAGGAGGCAAGGAGGTAAGGAGGCAAGGAGGCAAGGAATGGCTCGTCGTCTTTCCTCCTGTCCTCCTGCCCTCCTGCCCTCCGGACTGCGCCGGGGGCACAACGGCCGGCGGGTCAGTTGCGGGCGGGCAGATTACCTGGCGTTTCCCGCTGCGCCGTACTGCACCCGCTGGTTGGGCGGCTGGTGAGATAATCATCAATCCGTACTTCATCGTTAATTGAGCACTTGTCCGGGTCCCAGACAATCATCTTGCGGCCCTGACTGATTTCATACTTTTCCCGTTCCTCTGGCTCCGCGTTGTGCAACGTTGGGATCCACCACAGCGGTACAGAAAGCACCCGTCCATCGGTCAATTCCAGGTGCATGTAGTCGTCGTCAAATCGCACGTGATGCAAGAGCGCCTCACGGGGGAACGTGTAGGCGGATGCAGGATAGGGGATGTCGTACCATTTTGTTGTTTGTTCATTCTGTTTTGCGCTTGTGAGCATTCCAGGCCTCCTGTAATCGATCCAGGTTACGCTCAATGACTTTTATCGCCCGATTTAACTCAGCGCGACTCAACGTGCGTCCACCAGTGCGCGCTACTGCGATCTGCGGCTCGAGCCAGATTTTCGCATCGGTTGCGTCATTTTGCGAACCTTTGCCAACATGAATACTGGCCCGGCTTTCGTATAGAACGTCGTAGCTGTGGAACCAGAAAACCAGCTCTCCGTCGTTGAAAACTCTCGGACTCACGAGCAAACCTCACTATTCTTTCCTGCATAATGGTCAGTTGTCCGCACCAACGGCCAGCATCACCCGCTGGCGCGGGTGTCGCACGAACGCTCGCAGGCGCACGACCTTTGCCCGCGCGAAAGTTGGCAGGCGCGGGGCGAAGGAGGCAAGGAGGTAAGGAGGTAAGGAGGCGAAGGAGGCAAGGAGGTAAGGAGGTAAGGAGGTAAGGAGGTAAGGAGGTAAGGAGGTAAGGAGGCAAGGAGGTAAGGAGGTAAGGAGGCAAGGAGGTAAGGAGGTAAGGAGGTAAAGAGGCAAGGAGGTAAGGAGGCAGGGAATGGCTCGTCGTCTTTCCTCCTATCCTCCTATCCTCCTGTCCTCCTGTCCTCCTGTCCTCCTGTCCTCCTGTCCTCCTGTCCTCCT
>CAYZNA010000008.1:0-10422 GCA_964478665.1 uncultured Anaerolineales bacterium | reverse complement strand
CCCTCCTGCCCTCCTGCCCTCCTGCCCTCCTGCCCTCCTGCCCTCCTGCCCTCCTACCCTCCTACCCTCCTTTCCTCCTTTCCTCCTTTCCCTATGCCTCCCCTCCCCGACGCCCCCGACGAAGCCCGCCGGATTGTGGCTGCTGCCGCCGAGCGCGCCATGACGCTGCGACTGCTGGGCGGCCTGGCCGTGCGCCTGCACTCGCCCAGCGCCGGACACCGCTCGCTGGCCCGGACATACCCCGACCTGGATTTTGCTGCGATGGAGGCGCGCCCGGACCGGGTGGAGGCCCTGCTCGGCGAGCTGGGGTACCAACCCAACAAAGCCTTCAACCTGTTCAACGGCGACCGCCGCCTGCTGTTCTGGGACGAGGCCAACCAGCGCCAGATTGACGTCTTCCTGGGCAAATTCCAGATGTGCCACCGCATCCCCATCACCGAACGGGTTGCTCTGGAGCCGCTCACCCTGCCGCTGGCCGAGCTGCTGCTGACCAAGCTGCAGATTGTGCAACTGAACGAGAAAGACATCCGCGACCTGTGCGCGCTGTTTATCGACCATCCCTTTGGCGAGGGCGATTCCGAAACGTTCAACCTGCCTCTCATCGCCGGGCTGTGCGCCGAGGACTGGGGGCTGTGGCGCACGGTGAAGAGCAGCCTGCAAAAGGTACGCGACTTCTGCGACGCCTACGAATCGTTGGAGCCGGACAACAAAGTCACTATCCTCGAACGCCTCGGGGTGCTGGACCACGCCCTCGATGCCGCGCCCAGGACGCTCAAATGGCGCCTTCGCAGCCGGGTGGGTGAGCGCGTCCAGTGGTACGACCTGCCCGAGGAAGTGAAAAGGGGATAGCGAATGAGGTACAATGGCGCGGAAGGGAGGCGCGATGGAACTCTACGAACTCGTAATTGAAATGAAGTTGCTCGAACGCCGTCTTACGCTGTACGAGGAAAAATACGGCGTTCTCAGCGCCGATTTCTACGCGGCCCTGATGTCCGGCAAACTGGCGCAGTACGACGCCTACGACGAAACCCGCGCCGATTTCAGCCGCTGGAAAGGCATCTACGAGACGTGGCGGCGGCGCAAGTCGGCCTACGACGTAGAACTCCGAGAGCGTGAATTCGTCGAGGCTCTTCGGCTTCAACCTGCGTACTGATGGCCTCGGCCGGCCCCCTTGCATCGCTGTCCCGCTACAGCCGGTTGGTGGCCGAACTGCTCGACCGCCCCACCGTCATACGCTCGACCCTGGCCGTGTGGTCCGACAGCCCGTACACCGGCATTGCCGAAGGCGAGGTCTTTTTCTCCGGTGGCATCCGGCTGCGGCTGAGAGAGGAACTGGATTTCGACGCTGCCCTGATTACCTCGTACGGCTACGAAGTGTATCGTGGCCCCGACCAGTTATACTGGTACGACGATTTTCCGCACCCGGACGACCCCGTACTGGCTGCGACACTTCCGCATCACCAGCATGTCCCGCCCGACATCAAGCACCACCGTATCCCCGCGCCAAACCTGAGTTTCACGCGGCCCAATCTCCCTGTGCTTATTCAAGAGGTTGAGGGCTTTCTGGCGCAGGGAGATGTGTAACCGTGCGTAACTACCTCTACCTCACCCTGGGCAGCCTGCTGCTGGCCGTTAATCTCAACCTGTTCCTGGCCCCTTCTCAGATCGCGCCGGGCGGGGTATCGGGCATTGCCATTATCGCTCACCGTTTCACCAACTGGCCCATCGGCCTGATGATGCTGATTCTCAACATTCCGCTGCTGGCAATCGGCTTCCGCGCGCTCGGGCGCTTCCGGTTTCTGGCCCGCACTCTGTACGTGGTGATCCTGTACAACCTCGGCGCGGACGTGCTGGCGCGCTGGCTGCCGGCCGCAGGGTTGACTCAGGACCTGCTGCTCAACGCGCTTTATGGTGGGGTGCTGGGCGGCCTCGGGGCCGGGCTGGTGTACCGGGGAGGGGGCACGCCGGGCGGGACCGGGATCCTCGGCCGGGCGCTGCAACTGCGCACCGGGCTGCCGGTCAGCCAGTTGTATCTGTTCACCGACGGCGCGGTGGTGTTTGTGGCCGGGCTGGTGTTCGGCTGGGAAAAGGCCCTGCTGGCCCTCATCACCCTGTTTGTCTGGGGGCTGGTCACGGACTACGTTCTGGAGGGGCCGAGTGTTGTGCGCACTGCTTTCGTCGTCACCGACGAGCCGGAGGCGGTAGCCCGCGCGATTCTGGCCGACCTCGGCCTCGGGGCGACCGCCTGGGGGGGACGCGGCATGTTCACCGACGCCGAACACACCGTGCTGTTTTGCACTGTCAGCCGCCCGGACGTTGAGGGCCTGCGGGCTGCCGTTTCCCGCGCCGACCCGGGGGCCTTTGTGGTGATCGGGCACGGGCAGCAGGCCAGCGGGGGCGTGTATCGAAGTGGCATGAAACGTGGGGCGTGAGGCGTGGGGAGTAGCGTGGGGCGTGAAACGTGAAACGCGTAGCCCGCGCATCTCCATGCGCGGGACCCTGTTGTTTTTGCGTGGGTTAAGGTAGAGTTGTCGGGAGAGAAACGTGGAGACCAATATGGCCGTGCAAATGAAGAGCGTTGAGCGGAAGATTTCTGCGACGGAGATGCGGCGCAATTTTGGGGCAGTTGTTCGGTCGCTGCGGCAGGGGCGGGAGCACGCTATTATTCAGACGGGCGGCCAGCCGGTGGCGGTGTTGCTGTCCATTGCGGAATACGAGCGATTGATGGGCTGTGACCGGCTGGCTGTATTCAATGAGTTTGCGCGCAACCTGGGCGAGGAAGTGGAGACGCGCGGCCTGAGCGAGGAAGAAGTGCTGGCCGACTTCGAGGAAACCCGGCGCGAGGTTGCCGAAGCCCAGTATGGCCGCCCCGCATAAACCGCGTGTGCTGATTGACGCCAACGTGTTGTTTGCCGGGAGCGCGTTTCCACGCTGGCCCTACGAGGTCCTGCGCCATGCGTTGGCAGGAGATTTTCAGCCGGTTCTCTGCCCGCTGGTGATCGAACAGGCCCGGCAGCATTTGCGCAAGCGTTTCCCGGATCATCTTGCCCGGTTCGAAGCGTTCCTGCAAAAATCCAACCATGAGCTCGTCCCCGACCCGACGCTCGAGCAGGTGGCTGCCCACTACCACATCATCCGTGACCAGAGCGACATTGCTGTCGCTCTGGCCGCTATTCAGGCCGGGGTAGAGTACGTGGTCAGCGAAGACAAGGACTTCACTACACAGGACGAATCCACCGTCGAACTGCGCCGCCATCTGAAAATCATGCTGTCCGGCACCTTCCTGCGCGAGGTACTGGGCTGGAGCGGTGAGGAACTGGAAGCGGTTCGGGGGCGGAAGTGGGGCGATCTAGCCGCAAATGCCCTGAATCAGAAATCAGACCCGTAGCGTTCTTTTTTGGATTTCCTACATGTTAACCTACTCCGAACTCCTCACCCCCGCGCAAGTCCTGCGCGTCCACGAAGCCTCGCTGGAAATACTGGAACAGGTGGGCATGATTGTGCGCAACCCGCGCGCCCGCGAGATTTATGCCCGGCACGGCTGCCGCGTGGACGAGGGGACCACGCTGGTCAAGTTCCCGCGCGCGGTCATCGAGGAGTTTCGCGCCAGCCTGCCGCCGAAGTTTACCTTCCACGCGCGCGATCCGCGCTTCGACCGCACGCTGCCGGACGACGCCCCGGTCATCATCACTGGCAGTTCTGCGCCGAACATCATTGACCCGGTCACCGGGGTGGAGCGCCGCTCGCGCTCGGACGACATTGCCCGCATCGCTCATCTGGTCAACGAGCTGCCGGCCTACGACGTGTTTTCCATCTCCACTCTGGCCGACGACGCCCCGCCCGGGCAGTTCTCCCTTGCCCGCTTCTACCCGGCCCTCAAGAACTGCCTCAAGCCCATCCGCGGCAACACCCCCACCCTGGAAGAGTCCGCCCAGATTCTGCGCTTGTGCGAGCTGATCGCCGGAAGCCGGGAGGCTTACGCCGCGCATCCCTTCGTCACCCACCACTACTGCTGCGTGGTCTCGCCGCTCACCATGGACGTGGACTCCACCAACTCGCTGATTTTCTTCACCGAGAAGGGCCTGCCCAACTACGCCACCATCGTGCCCAACGCCGGCCTCACCTCGCCGCTCACGCTGCCGGGCACCCTGGCCCAGGGCAACGCCGAATTTCTGGCGGAGGCCTGCCTCCAGCAGATGGTGCGGCCCGGCGCGGCCAACATCTACGCCACCCTCTCCACTGTGGCCGATATGCGCACCGGGGCCTACTCGCCCGGCTCCATCGAAAACGGCATGTTGCACATGGCCCACGCGCAAATGGCCCGCTTCTACAATGTGCCCTCCGGTGGCTACATTGGCCTGACCAACGCCAAGGTGAACGACGCCCAGTCCGGCTATGAAACCGGCATGTCATGCGTGGCCGGGATGCTGGGCGGGGCGCACATGTTCAACATGGCCGGGCTGCTGGACGCGCTGATGGCCTTCGACTTCGCCAAAGCGGTGATAGACGACGAGATCGCCCGGATGATGAAGCGCATCGCCCGGGGCATGGAGTTCAGCGAGGAGAATCTGGCGCTGGACGAAATCGCGGAGGTCGGGCCGAGCGGGATGTTCGCGGCCAGCGAGCGCACGGTGGCGCGTATGAAGCACACCGCCGTCCTGCCCGACATCGCCGACCGCGACATGCGCCAGCAGTGGGAGGAGAAGGGGTCGCTGGATGCGCAGGCCAGAGCCATGCAGAAAGTGCGCGACATCCTCACCCGCGACAACCCCGCCGTCTTCTCGCCGGAGGTGGACGCCCGCATCCGGGCCGAGTTCGCCGACCTCGTCCCCGGCGACTCTGTGCCGCCCCCCGGCTGGCAGAAGCAGGCCCCGGTGCCGGTGAGAGGAGGGAGGGAGGAACGGCGACGGAGGCGGGAGGGGGCGGGTGACGGGTTATCCGGCCACTCCCCGGATTTACTTTTACCATTCTGTGGATGATGGTAACATTCCACTGAGGGCTGTTAACCGCTCTCATGGATACGCACGCACGGGAGACCCGTTCAGGAGGCAGGCAAATGGGACGCTACATTGACCCCACCACCGATTTTGGATTCAAGCGGCTCTTCGGGCAGGAAGACAGCAAGGAGATTCTCAAGGGGTTCCTGTTCGACATCCTTGAACTGCCGCGCCCGATCGCGGACCTCACGTACATTCCCACCGAGCAGGTCCCCCCCTCGCCGGAAGCGCGCCTCGGCGTTTACGACCTGTACTGCACCGATACTGCCGGGCAGCACTTCATCGTCGAAATGCAAAAGCGGCGGCAGGTGCACTTCAAGGAACGCTTTCTCTACTACAGCACTTTCCCCATCACCCGGCAGGCAGAGAGAGGGACTACGTGGGTGTTTGAACTGCTGCCGGTGTACTGCATCGGCATTCTGGACTTCACGCTGGATCGGGACCCGCGCTACCTGCGCCGGGTGCAACTGGCAGACACCCAGACCGGGGACGTGTTTTACGACAAACTGACCTTCGTTTTCGTCGAACTGCCGAAGTTCGAGCGGCCACTGGAAAGCCTGGCTGCCGCAGCCGACCGCTGGGTGTATCTGCTCAAACACCTGCCTGAGTTGCAGAACATCCCCGCCGAACTGGCCGCAGAGCCGTTCACCCGGGCCTTTGAGATCGCGCGAGAAGCGGCACTCTCGCCGGAAGAACGGCTGCAATACGAAGCCAGCCTGAAAATCGCCCGCGACAACCGCGCCGTGTTGGAAGCTCTGGGCGAAGAGGAGCGCGAAAAGGGGCTCAAAGAAGGGCAGGTAGCCGGGAAGAAGGAAGTTGCCCGCACCATGCTAGGCCGGGGGCTGGAACGCGCTCTGATTCTGGAACTGACCGGTCTCTCGGAAGAAGAACTGGCTGCGCTGGAAGGTTAAGTCCTCACCCACCGGATGGCAGCTCCCCCATAAGCCACCCGTTTTTTGCCGGTGTGCCCCGGCCCAGGGTAAGAGTCTATGCAACCCCACGCTCGTATCGTCATCATCGGCGGCGGAATCGCCGGCTGCTCCATCGCCTATCACCTTGCCAGACTGGGCTGGAAAGATGTAGTCCTGCTCGACAAGGGCGAACTGACCTCCGGCTCCACCTGGCACGCTGCCGGGCTGGTCACGCAGTTTCACACCTCGCCCACGCTGATGCGGCTGCGCATCTACTCGGTCAACCTGTACCGCCAGACCTCCGGCGCGCAGACCGGCGGGGGCGTCGCGTGGCACGAGGTCGGCAGCATCCGCGTGGCCTCCACCCCGGACCATTTCCAGTTCCTGCAGCGGCAGGTGGGGCAGGCCCGCGCCCTCGGCATGGACGTGGACATCATCGGCCCGCAGGAGGCCCTGCGCATCTACCCCTACATGTCGCCCGATAACCTGTACGGCGCGCTCTACATCCCCGGCGACGGGCACCTCGACCCCTCCACCGCCACCATGACCATCGCCCGCCTCGCCCGCCAGATGGGCGTTGCCATCCACACCCACACCCTTGTCACCGGCATTGAACTCGGCCCGCGCGGCGAGGTGAAACGGGTGACCACCGACAAGGGCGCGATTGACACCGACCTCGTGGTCAACGCCGCCGGCCAGTGGGGCATCCGGGTGGGCAGGATGGTCGGGGTACATCTGCCGATGGTGCCGCTCATCCACCAGCACGCCACCACCCGGCCCATCCCCGGCCACGAACTACCGCACAACACCCCCGTGCTGCGCGACCCGGCCAACCTCGCCTACGTGCGCGAGGAAGTCGGCGGCTTCCTCATCGGCGGGTTCGAGGTCGAGCCGAAGGCGTGGGCGAGCGACGGCGTGCCGTGGGACTTCACCCAGAAACTGCTGCCCCCGGATTGGGACCTCTTCACCCCCATCATGGAAGGAGCCATCCGCCGCATCCCGATTCTGGAAGGGGCCGAGATTCACTCGCTGGTGTGCGGCCCGGAGTCCATCACCCCCGACAGCCGCCCGCTGCTCGGCCCGGTCCCCGGACGCCCCGGCTTCTGGGCCGCCTGCGGCCTGTCGCACACCGGCTTCGGCGCGGGGGCCGCCATCGGTGACATCCTCGCTTCGTGGCTGGAAAGCGGTGAGCCGCCCTACGACGTGACCGAACTTAACGTGCGGCGCTTCGGGCCGCTGTACGAAGACATGCATGTTGCCACCGAGCGCGCCCGCGAGTCTTACCGTTACTACTATTTCCTGCGCTATCCCCACGACGAAAACGAATCCGTCCGCCCGCGCCGCCTGAGCCCGCTGCACGCGCGGCTGGAAGCCCTCGGCGCGGTCTTCGGCGAGAAGAACGGATGGGAGCGGGCGCTGTTCTTTCAGCCGGGGCAGCCCTCCCGCCGCTTCGGCTGCGAGCAGCAGGCGTGGGGCTGGGGTCGTCCGCCGTTCTTCGAGCGGGTGGGCGAGGAGCACCGCGCCGTGCGCGAGCGGGTTGGTATCTTCGACATGACCTCCTTCGGCAAGATTGACGTGAAGGGGCCGGGCGCGCTGGCCTTTCTGCAACGGCTGACCGACAACAACGTGGATAAACCGGTCGGCGGCCTGATTTACACCCAGTTCCTCAACCCGAGGGGCGGCATCGAGTCCGACGTGACGGTGGCCCGTCTCGGCCCGGAACATTTCCGCGTCATCACCGGCAGCAACTTCGTGCCGGGCGACCTCGGCTATCTGCGCATGCGCCGGGGCGTGCCCGCTGACGATTCGGTGACCCTGACCGAAGTGACCGACGACTTCGCCGTGATTGGCCTGTGGGGGCCGCGCGCCCGCGAGGTGCTGGCGGCCAGCACCCCCGACGACGTTTCCAACGCCGCTTTCCCGTACATGAGCGCGAAGAGTCTCCGCATCGCCGGGGCGGACGTGTGGGCGCAGCGAGTGACCTACGTGGGCGAGTTGGGCTGGGAACTGTACGTTGCCAGTGTCGGCGCCGGGCTGGTGTGGGACGCGCTGTGGGGGGCCGGGCAGCCGTTCGGCATCGAGCCGTGCGGCTACAAATGCCTCGACTCGCTGCGGTTGGAGTAAGCCTACCGCTACTGGTCGGCGGACATCACCGCCTCCGAGAATCCCTACGAGGCCGGGCTGGGTGCTCTCTGCGTGCGGTTGAACAAGGGCGACTTTGTGGGCCGCGACGCGCTGCTGCAGGTGAAGGCCGAGGGCCTGCGGCGCAAACTGTGCACGATTACCCTCACCCCCGGCCCCTCCCCCGCTGGCGGGGGAGGCGTGGGGGAGGGGGTAGTGCTGTACGGCGGCGAGTGCGTGTACCACGCCGGGGACATCGTGGGCCGCCTGCGCAGCGCCGGCTGGGGCTACACCGTGGCCGAAAACACCGGCTTCATCTATCTGCCGCTGGAACTGTCCCGGCCCGGCACGTTGCTGGAAGTGGAGGCCTTCGGCGAGCGCCTGCCCGCGCAAGTGGCCGCGGACGTGCTGTACGACCCGGCGGGGGCGCGACTGAGGGCGTAGCCGACAGCCGGTACCCCTGGCCGAACTGACAGGCGGATCGGCGGCTGAAGAAATGGAGTAGAATAGAAAGGCCAACCGCCGCAACTGCTCGCCGCAGGAGACCACAATGGTCGTCACCGAGAGAATCCAACAGCATGTTCAACGACTACCGACTTCCTTCCAGGCAGAGGTGCTTGACTTTGTCGAGTATCTGCTGGCGAAGGTGGAACGCGAAGCAAGTCGCCGGGAAGGGAGAGCGTGGTCAGACCTATCGCTGAGTCTTGCCATGCGCGGGATGGAGGACGAAGAGGCGCCAACCTACGCCGCTTCTGATTTGAAGCTGGTGTTTGCATGAAACAGGCGGGGCAGATCGTGCTGTTTCGATTCCCGCAGACCGACCTGGAGGAGGGGAAGCTCCGACCTGCTCTCCTGCTGGGCAGACTTCCCGGCGAATACGACGACTGGCTCATCTGCATGATTTCCTCACAGATGCGTCACTACGTTCCGGAACTCGACGAGGTCTTCCGTGAAGGGGACCCTGACTTTGCCGGAAGCGGCCTGAAAGTCCCCAGCGTCGTTCGAGTGGGTCGCCTGGCTGTGGTTGAAGGGAAGATTCTCCTTGGGGCGATAGGCCAGGTTACACCGGACAGGCTCCGGCGCATCAAGGGTCGCCTGGCGGAGTGGCTTGTGCAGGCATAGCGCCAGGGTTGTACGAGGAGATCGCGCTGAGACCCTGCGCGGCGGTTGTACTCATCCGTTCGGCCGGAACGTGGGTCTGGTCTACCTGCCGCCGGAACTGGCGCTACCCGGCACCCCGCGCTGGACGTGGAGGCCTTCGGCGAGCGCCTGCCGGCGCCAGTGGCCGCCGACGTGCTGTACGACCCGCAAGGGCGCGGCTGCAATTCTGACGTGAAAAACGCCCGGTTCAACGCCGGGCATTTCCTTTTTCGGAAAACTCGGCTAAACTCTGGGCACAGGTTTTGCCGATGGAAAAGACCCTGGCCGCCCTCAATCAGTTGGAGCGGGAAGGTGTTATCGGGCGCTATGCCATTGGCGGCGCGGTTGCAGCCACGCGCTATATCGAGCCGGTCCAGACCTATGACCTCGACGTGTTCGTGGTTTTTCCCGTCTCGCCCTCCGGGCTGGCATCGCTCACGCCCATCTATTCCCGCCTCGCCGAACTGGGCTATCTGCCGCAGGGCGAAACCATCATGGTTGAAGGCTGGCCCGTGCAGTTCCTGCCCGTGTATGACAAGTTGACCGAAGAAGCGTTGGCAGAAGCAATCGAGGTGAAGTTCGGCGCAACGCCCACCCGCGTCCTGAGCGCAGAGCATCTGGCTGCCATCATGCTGCAAACGGGACGCCCCAAAGACCATGCGCGGCTGCTTCAGTTTCTTGAGGCCGGTGCGCTCGACCGGCAGGTGCTGGCCGAGATAGCCGCCCGTCATGGCTTGACCGCCCGCCGGGAGAGTTTCCAGGAGCGATTCTTGCGTGGAAATGAATGAGCCTGTGCGCCCGCCCTATCCCGACCTCTCCGGCATTTTTCTGGCGAAAGCGCAACGCCGGCGGGCGCTGGCTGCCCTGTCGTGGGAGGAAAAGATCGCGATTGTCGAGCAGATGCGCGCCCTCCTGCCCAGAGGGATGTGGCGCGAGAAGACTGCCGCGGGCGGGGCGACGCCGGTCACTGCGCAAACGATGGAGAACAGCCCTCGCGCCGTTGAACCTGGAGCAATCGAAGGAGAAAAGTCGCCATGACCACCGGAACCATCACCTTGCCGCCGCAGTTACTCAACCCCCTGCACAACCTTGCCAGCGAGCGCGGGCGCAGCGTGGACGCGCCAGTGCAGGACCTGATCGGCGAGTTTCTGCGCGAGCAGTGCCACACCCGGTTGATGGTCGAGATGGAACGTTTTCGGGTGCTGGGGCGGGCAGGTGCTGGGGCGGGCAGGTGCTGGGGCGGGCAGGTGCTG
>CAYZNA010000007.1:20572-27325 GCA_964478665.1 uncultured Anaerolineales bacterium | reverse complement strand
GGGAGATGCGCGGTGGGGGTTTGAGCTGCTCACGCCGCAGGGGGGGGCGCGCCCGGCGCTGGCCGCACTGACCGCGCTGGCAGCATCACAAGCGGGCTATGCGCAACCGGGCAACCACGCGGCGCAGAACCCGGCCGCGGAATACGTCGGCGGCTGGCTGTTCTCCGATCTGGGCGCCGACATCCCCCAGGAGTACGCCGGCGCGCGCCTCACCTTCCGCTTTCAGGGGACCGACCTCGGGCTGCGGGTGCGCCGCGCCGGCTATCGCGGTTATCTGTACGTGACCGTGGATGGGCAGCCGACGGACGCCCTGCCCCACGACGAACGGGGCGCCTATCTGGTGCTCACCTCCCCCGACCTCAGCCCGCGACTGGAGACCCTGCCGCTGGCGACCGGCCTCGCTCCCGGCCTGCACGTTGCCGAAATCGTCCCGGAGCGCGGCTGGGCGCAGTGGGCCATTGCCGGCTTCAGTGTGGGCGACCGGCCGCCACAGAGCGCCCGCCGCCTGGCGTGGGCGCTGGCTGCCCTGGCGGCCCTGAGCCTGGCAGTCGCCGGCCGATTGGGGGCCGGCGTGCTGGCGGCCCGCGCCGCGCGCGGTGGCCGCGCCCCGGCCCATCCGCTCGCCGCCCTGCTGGCCCGCTGGCAACGCCTGAGCGAGGCCGCGCAAATGGCCCTCGCGGCCGCCCTCTCGCTGCTGCTGTATCTCTCCGCCGCGCTCAGCCTGGGGGGAGCGCTGGCGCAGCTCACCCGCAAGGGCGGCGACGGGCTGCCGCTGCTGCTCACCGCCCTGACCGCCGGGGTGTTTTACTATTCGCCGTGGCTGCTGTTGACCGGGTTGGCGCTGGCGGCGCTCTTTCTGCTGTTCTACCTGCGGCTGGAGCTTGCCTTCCCGCTGATCGCCTTCTTCGCCCCGTTCTACCTTCAACCCCGCCCGCTGTTCGACCGGGCCTTCTCGATGGTAGAAATCCTCACCCTGGTGGCGATGGCGGCCTGGGTCACGCGAAGCGCCGTGGCCCTGACAACCAGGAAAAAGGAAGGAGGAACGCTTCGCGGGAAGAAGGAAGAAGGAACGCTTCGCGGGAAGAAGGAACGCTTCGCGGGAAGAAGGAACGCTTCGCGGGACCCGGACCTGCCCATGCTTGCCCTGCTGGCGGTTGCCCTCGCCAGCGTCTTCACCGCGGAGATCAAGGGCGTGGCCCTGCGCGAGTTCCGGGTGGCGATTCTGGAGCCGGTCCTGTTCTACCTGCTGCTGCGGGTCACCCCGCTGCGCAAGCGCGATCTGCTGCGAGTGGTGGATTTCTGGCTGCTGGGGGCGCTGCTGGTGGCCGGCATTGGCCTGGTCCAGTATTTCACCGGCGCCAACCTGATCACCGCCGAGGGCGGGCTGCAACGCCTGCGCAGCGTGTACGGCTCGCCCAACAACGTGGGGCTGTATCTGGGGCGGGTGGTGGGGCCGATTGCGGCCATGGCCTTGCTGGGCCGCGACGCGCGCCGGCGCTGGCTGTACGCCCTGGCCGGGCTGCCGGTCGCTGCGGCCCTGGCGCTCAGCTTTTCGAAGGGCGCGCTGCTGTTCGGCGCGCCGGCGGCGCTGGCGCTGGTGCTGATTCTGTGGGGCGGGCGGCGGGCGCGCTGGGCGCTGGGCGCGGCCCTTGCCGCCGGGCTGGCCGCGCTGATCCCGCTCAGCCGGCTGCCGCGCTTCGCCGGCCTGCTCGACCCGCGCAGCGGCACCTCGTTCTTCCGCTTCAAGCTGTGGCAATCCGCGCTGGCCATGATCCGCGATCACCCGCTGCTGGGCGTGGGACCGGACAACTTCCTGTACGCCTACCGGGGCAGGTACATTCTGCCGCAGGCCTGGCAGGACCCCAACCTTTCCCATCCCCACAACTGGATTCTGGATTATGCCGCGCGGTTGGGGTTGGCCGGGCTGGCGGCCGGCCTGTGGCTGCAAGTCGCCTTCTGGGGCAGCGCGGCCCGCGCCTATCGCCGCCTGACTGACCCCGACCTGCGCGCCCTGGCGGTGGGGCTGATGGCCAGCATGGCCGATTTTCTGGCCCACGGCATGGTGGACAACGCCCACTTTCTGGTGGACCTGTCCTTCGTGTTTGCGCTTACCATGGGGCTTATCGCGCGGCTGGCGGCGCCGCTCGCCGGGGACTAGCTCGCTTTGTCCTGCTCGGCTTCCCACGATCGCAATAGACGCGCGATCTCCCGCGCTTCAGTATCGGATTGGTCACTCTTGCTGTAAAGTGTGAGCAGGATCGCACGCTCCTCCGCCTGCAGATAGTACAGCACTCGATAGCCGCCGCTCTTGCCGCGTCGTGCATCCCGATTTGGCACGCGCACCTTGTAGACACGGTGCCTGATGCCCTGAAGCCGGTCTCCCGGCGTCTCTCCTGCCCCCAATCGATCGATCACCGGCTGAACGTCCTCGCGTAAATGACGATAGCGTTTACTGAGGCGCCTTACCTGTTGCTGGAACTCGTCGGTGAAGAAAAGGTCACGCATCATCACTCGCGCTCGCACCCCACTGCAATTCGTGGAGAGGCCTGACCCTGCCCGAGTGGGCCTGTGTCCAGGCGCGCTTGAAGCTCTCTACCGCCGCCTGATCATCCGGAGCCAGAGCACCCAGCCGATTCGCCTCCAGAAAGGCCAGAAAGGCATTCGCAATCTGTAACTCCTCGGCGGAGAGCCGCCCGATACGTGACCGCGCCTCGTGTAATAGTTGCTGTGTAGTCATCGGCCAACACCCTCAGTTGCGGTAGGAAATCATCAACTGCATTATACTACGGTCATCGTCCGTTCTCCGCCAGACCGCCCAGGTCCTTGTTGGCAGTTCGGTGAACTCGGAGTACAATACGCAAAGTGACTCGACGAGAAGGGTTCTTCCGGTGGAAACCTCCCCAACAACCACACTCCAACAACTTGAACAAGCTCTGCGGCGCCTATCTCCTCAGCGGCTCAGGGATGTGCTGCTCTTTGTCGAATTCCTTGAATCTCGTTCCGGGAACGGCCACGGGGAGGAGGAAGCAGAAGACACTGATCTCTGGCAGGCCGTTCTGGCACATCAAACCTACTGCGCTTCGCACCCAGACGAGCAACCGGAGGAGTTCGACTCTCCCGACGCCTTCCTGCTGGCAACGGCGTGACCATCACCGGCCGCTCCAATCCCCGCCTCAAGTTAGCGCGTGCGCTGCGCCAGCGCAAACAGCGCGACGCCAGCGGCCTGTTCCTCGTGGAGGGCATTCACCACGTCGCCGCGGCCGCTGAGGCCGGCGCTGCGCTGGAGTACCTGTGCTACGCCCCGGACCTGCTCAGGGGCCAGTTTGCCCGCGCGCTGGTCGAGCGGCTGGCCGGGCAGGGCCTGCCCTGCCTGCCCACCGCCCCCGACGTCTTCCGGGCGCTGGCCGAGAAGGACAACCCGCAGGGTATCCTCGCCGTCGCCCGCCAGCGCCCCCTGACACTGGAACACCTGACGCCCGACACTTTCCCGTGGGGCGTGGCCCTGGCCGGCGCCCAGGACCCCGGCAACGTGGGCGCGGTGCTGCGCACGCTGGACGCGGTGGGGGCCTCGGGACTGCTGCTGCTGGAGGGCGGCGCCGACCCCTACCACCCCTCGGCGGTGCGGGCCAGCATGGGCGCGCTGTTCTGGCATCCGGTGGTCCAGACCTCCTTTGCCGAATTCGCCGCCCGGGCGGGCCGGCACGGCTACCACCTGTGCGGCGCCTCCGCGCGCGGGGGCGACGACTACCGCGAAGTTGCGGCCTACCGCACGCCGGCCATCCTGCTCATGGGGGGCGAGCGGGAGGGATTGGCACCGGAGCAACGGGCCGCCTGCGAACGGTTGATCCGGTTGCCCATGCAGGGCCATGTCAGCTCGCTCAACCTGGCGGTTGCGACCGGCGTGTTGCTGTACGACATGGCCGGCAAGCTGACCCCGCCGCCTGCCTCTCCCCCCGAAAACGGACCGGGGTAAGAGCTGCCCCCCGGTTCCATTTTTGGGCGCCTGCGGGTATACTGCGAGTATGCCCCACACCCGCCCGCGCCGCCTCCCTCACCTGCTCGGCCTGCTCTTGCTGCTGTCCTCCAGCGTGCTCCCCTGGCTGACGGCCGCCGTCCGCCTGCCCCAGGCGGACGACCCGGCCAGAAAGGCCGCCGACCTGGCCCGCAGCCTGACCGCGCGCGAAAAAGTGGGCCAACTGGTCGTGGTCACCTTTCCCGGCGCAGAAGCCCCTTCCGATTCGCAGATCTACGATCTGGTTACCCGCTACCGGGTGGGCGGGGTGGTGCTGCGCAAAGAAAACAACAACTTGCTGGATACCGATACCCTCAAGCACTTGTTGAACCTGATCAACCAGCTTCAGTCGGCGGTATACGACTATTCACGCACGCCGCAGGTGGTGAACGTGGAGACCGGCGTCACTGCGCTGCCGGCCTATGTTCCGCTGCTGATCGGCGTGGAGCACGGCGGCGACGGCCTGCCAACTGCCACCATCGGTTCCGGCCTGACCATCATGCCCTCTGCCATGGCCATCGGCGCTACCTGGGACACCGACCTCGCCGGGCGCATTGGCGAAGCCACCGGCGCGGAACTCTCCGCCCTGGGCGTCAACCTGCTGCTGGGACCGGACCTGGACGTGCTGGAAACTCCCGGCCCGGAAGGCCCCAACGACCTGGCCACGCGCGCCTTTGGCGGCGATCCCTTCTGGACTGGTGAGATGGCTGCGGCCTATGTGGCCGGGGTGCACACCGGCAGCAGCAACCGGCTGGCCGTGTTCGCCCGCCACTTCCCCGGCCTGGGCAGCAGCAATCGCCGGGCAGACGAAGAAGTTCCCACCGTGCGCCGCACGCTGGAGGAACTGCGGCAGGTGGAGCTGGCCCCCTACTTCGCCGTGACCGGCAACGCGCTCAACATCCCCTCGGCCGTGGACGGCTTGATGACCGCCCACATTCGCTTCCAGGGCCTGCAGGGCAACATTCGCGCCACCACCCGCCCGGTCAGCTTCGACTCCCAGGCCCTGCAGGTGCTCACCTCGCAGCCAGAGATGGCCGACTGGCGCGCCAGGGGCGGCCTGCTGATGAGCGACTCGCTTGGCTCGCGCGCCGTCACCCGCTTCTACGAACCCTCTTACGACGGCCGGCTGGTGGCCAACGCCGCCCTGCTGGCCGGCAACGATCTGCTCTATCTCTCGCGCTTTCAGAACACCGGCGACCCGGATGCCTTCACCACCATCCGCGCCACCCTGGACTTCTTTGCCCAGAAGTACAACGAGGATGCGGCTTTTGCCCAGCGCGTGGACGAAGCCCTGCTGCGCGTGCTCCAGCTCAAGTACCACCTGTACCCGCGCTTCTCTTCCGAGCTGGTGCTGAAGAGCGACGCCGAGCTGGACACGCCCGGCCAGGCGCAGGAGGTGGTCTTCGCCGTGGCCCGCAAAGCCGCCACCCTCATCAGCCCACGCTCTGCCGCCGAATTGGCCGAGCGCCTGCCGGACCCGCCGCAAGCCGGCGAACGGATGCTGTTCATTACCGACGTGCGCAGCTATGCCCAGTGCGCCGCCTGCGCCGCGGTCACGCCGCTGCCGGTGGACGCCCTGCAGCAGGCCGTACTCCGCCTGTACGGGCCGCAGGGCAGCCGGCAGGTGCGCACCGGCGATTTGCAGAGCTTTACCTATCAGGACCTGCAGGCCTTCCTCAACGGCACCGCCCTCCCGCCGGCGGTCGGAGAGGGCACCCCGCCGGCCCCGATTCCCATTCAGGCGGCGCTGGACCGGGCCAACTGGGTGGTATTCTCGCAACTCGACCTGGCCTCCGAGGCGCCGTGGTCGCACGCGCTAAAAGATCTGCTGGCTGCCCGCCCCGAGCTGTTGCGCCAGAAAAAAGTGGTGGTATTCGCCTTCGGCGCGCCCTATTATCTGGACACTACCGAAATCACCAACCTTTCGGCCTATTTTGGCCTGTATGGCAAAGCGCCGGCCTTTGTGGACGTGGCCGCGCGGCTGCTGTTCCAGGAGCTGAACGCGACGGGAGCCTCCCCGGTTTCGGTGCCGGGTGTGGGCTACGACCTGTTCAGCATCACCCAGCCCGACCCGGGACAGATCATCGAGCTGGTGCAGGACCTGCCCGCCCAGGCCGGCACCGGTACCCCGCAACCCACCCCGGCCGAACTGGTGCTGGGGGCGCAGGTCAGCCTGCGGGCCGGGCCAATCTACGATCATAACGGGCATCTGGTGCCGGATGGCACGGTGGTGCGTTTCAGCGAGCGGCTGCAGGGAGGCAACATCCCCGACCAATTCGTGGAGGCCACCACCGTAGCCGGGATCGCGCGCGGCAGCTTTCGCCTGGACCGGGCCGGGCTGCACGAATATCGAGCCATGAGCGACCCGGCCCTGAATTCCGATACCGTGCAGATTGATGTGCCCGCCGAGGGCAGCGGCACCCTGATCCAGATCACCCCGACCCCGGAACCCAGCCGCACCCCCGCCCCCACCCCCACCGATACCCCAACCCCGACCGATACCCCCCTGCCGCCGCTCACTGCCACGCCGGCAGCCGGTTTGCCCGGCCCGGCGCGCGTGACCTTTGGCGATTTTCTGCTGGGGCTGTTGGGCAGCGCCGGGCTGGCGCTGGCCGGCTACCGGCTGGGAGATTCGGCGCCGGCGCGTTTGCACGGCGGCAGCCGGCTGGCGCTGGCCGCCTGCATCGGCGCACTACTGGGGTACAATTATTACGCGCTGCGATTGCCGGGAGCGAGGGATT
>CAYZNA010000007.1:10725-20562 GCA_964478665.1 uncultured Anaerolineales bacterium | reverse complement strand
GAGGGATTGGAGCGGTGGCCCGGCCGCGCTGCTGGCAACGCTGGCGAGCGGGATCGCCGGGATGGGACTGGGTTGGCTGTGGCTGCGCAGCAGGCAGCGCAGGCTGCCAGACTGAGCGAGCGAGGCGCCCTCCGGCGAGGGCAGCGCTGCGCTAGCGAACCACGCCAGAGAACAGCGTAACCATGAACGCCAGCAACAGCAGACTGAGGGCGGTCAGCGCCAGCGCCCGATCAGCGGCGTGCGGCAGGGCGCCCGACAGCCGGTCGGGCCAGGCGCGCGGCCCCCGCAGCCGGCGCGCCCCGTTTCGGGCCGCGGCGGGGGCGGACAGCCGGTTCGGGCCAGGGACCAGGTCCCCCAGCAGGGCCTCGCGCAGCGCCTCCACGCCCGGCGGGCGGTCGTCCGGGTGCAGGGACATGGCCCATAGCAGCGCCCGCTCGCTGCGGGGGGAAATATCCGGGTTGTAGTCGTGGATGGGCGCCAGCGCCTGCGGGTGAAGAAACCGGCGGCGGGCCTCCGGCGGGGGTTGGTTGGTCAAGAGGTGGTACACAGTCGCCCCGAAAGAGTATATATCGGAGCGGGCGTCAGTGTGGCCGGTGTCGCCGCCGTACTGCTCCAGGGGGGTGTACAGAGCGGTCCCCCGGCCCTGGACCACGGTGACGGTCAGTTCGTCGGATTGCAGCAGCTTGACCAGGCCGAAGTCCACCAGTTTGAGCAGCCCACTGGGCGTTATTTTGATGTTGCTGGGTTTGATGTCGCGGTGCAACACGGGAGGGTCCTGGCGATGCATGTAGCTCAGCGCGTCCAGCAGTTGGTCGGCCCAGCCCAGCACCTCGGCCTCCGGCAAAATGCGCCCGGCGCGACGGGCCTCGTCCATCAGGGTCTTCAGGTCGTTGCCTGGCACGTAATCCATCACCAGATAGGCGCGCTCGCCCTCGGAGAAGAAATCCGAGACTTTGGGCAGGTTGGGGTGGTCAAGGCGCGCCAGTACGGTAGCCTCGCGCTGAAACTGCTCGCGGGTCTGTTGCTGGGCGTCGAGAGAAAGCGAGGGATCGCTGCGGATCTCTTTCAGGGCGCACTGCCGCCCGGCCAGGCGGGCGTCTTCGGCAAGGTAGATCGAACCCATGCCGCCCTCGCCAACGACCTGGCGAATCTGATAGCGGCTACGCAGGACTTCGCCTGCCTGGCGTGGCGGTAACATGCTGGCGGTCGCTGGACCTCCAACCCGGAAAGAAAGTTGGCAGTGGCGCAAAACTCACTTTTCCCGACCGCCGGAGTCAAGGCTTTAGCCGGGGGCGCGCGGCCAATCACCGGCTGAAGCCTCGACTCCCTGCCGACCGAAAGCGACTTTTGCGGTACTGCGAAAGTTGGCTTGTCGTGGAGGGGCCGGCGAGGCGGCGATTCGGACGATGGGCACAGGTGCTGCGTGCCCCCTCCGCGTTCCCGGCGTGGACCGCCCCTGAAAAGTCCTGGAAGTCCGCCGCACTCGCGCGAAACTTGCGAAACGTATTATACTCAACCTGTCAACCGCAGGATCCCCGACCATGAACCTCCGAGAAGTAGTCCCGGTCCTTGTCGCCGAAACCGGCCCGCTGTCCGGGCAACGCTGGCAGTTAGTGAGTGAGTTGCTGATCGGGCGCAGCGCCGACTGTGACATCGTGGTGCCCGACCGGCAGGTCTCCCGCCACCACGCCCGCCTGAAGCGGGTGCAGGGCAGCTACTGGCTGGAGGACCTGGGGAGTAAGAACGGCACGCACCTCAACGGGACGCGCATCAGCCAGCCGGTGCAGCTTCAGGATGGGGATGTGATCCAGGTTGCGGTGGCCGCCAGGCTGGCCTTTCTGGGCACCGACGCCACCCTGCCCCTGACGTGGGACCTGGCCGAGGAGCCAGAGGGCATGTTAAGGCTGGACCCGCCAGCGCGCCGGGTGTGGGCCGGCGAGCGCGAGGTGGACCCGCCACTCAGCCTGCCGCAGTACCGCCTGCTGGAGTTGCTGCACAGCCACGCCGGCAAGGTGTGCTCGCGCGAGCTGGTGGTGAAGACCGTCTGGCCGGATGCTGCCGGAGAGGGGGTGTCGGAGCAGGCGATTGATGCGCTGGTGCGCCGCCTGCGCGACAGGCTGGCGCAAGCGAGCGACTACCCCTTTGTGGTCACCGTGCGCGGGCACGGCTTCCGGCTGGACAACCCACCCCGGACCGCGGAATAACGCGGGGGGGGTAGGCGAGGGCAATGCCCTCGCCTACCCGCGCAATCTGGCCGCCATCGCCTCGCGCATCACTATCTCCTCCAGCTTCTCCAGCCGTTCAGCGGTCTCCTTCTGGCCGTTCTTGCGCAGGTCGGCGGTCACGTAGGTCAGGGCGTCGAAGTACTGCTGATTCAACTCGGCGGCCCGGCCCCGAATGTACTGGCGAGCGGCCTCATCGTCCGGCTGGGACAGCAATTCATTGATGAAGCGCACTTCGGGCGGGGCGCTCTCGGCCAGCACCTCCATCACCAGTTCCCCGATGCGGTTAAGCCGCTCGACCACGTCCTTGCGCCCGGACTGCTCGGCGGCCTGAAGGTTGGCGCTCAGCACAGCCAGGAAGGTCTCATCCATCTGGGGCAGAAGCCGGGGCAGCAACGCCGCCGGGTCGGGCGCCTGCAACAGCGCGTTGAGCGCCTCGGAGGCCGCGCGGGCATGGGCGGCGTTGGCCTCATCCACTTGTTTGGTGAATTCCAGAATCTTTTCGCGTAACGCAGTCAGGCGCTCTTTCTCCGCGCCCCTCGCCCGGTCAACCCGGCGCGTGAGAAGCTGGAAGAAGTTGTAGTCCACGCCCCCGCGCACCATACCCACCATGGCCATGGCCTGATCTTCGTTGGGCGCGGTGGCCACAAGCTCCACAAACTTCTCCTGAGTCAGCTTGTTGCCCACCGCCTGCAGGGCGCGAGCGGCCGCTTCGATGTCGGCCTGTTGCGCCTTCAGGTCCTGCCCAAAGGTGGAGTGCTCCAGCAGCGCCTGCTGGACTTGCTCCAGTCTCTCCACGGTCCGGGGATCGGCGGTTGCCGCGCCGGCATTGGCCGCCAGACTGAACAACTGGAAGAAGGTTTCGTCAATCTCGGCGTCCCGGCCCCGGATCAGTTCCGCCAGGGTCTCAGCCGGGGCGCGTAACAACTGCTGCACCAGGTTGGCCTGTTTGCGCTGAGCATCGAGCATCTCGCGGGTGATGCCGTCGGCTTCCAGCACGCGCTCCACCAGCCCCTGCAAGGTGAGCGCCTGACCGGGTTTGAACAGGTAGCCTTTGCGCTTTTCCGCCGGCAGGTTGCGTATCACCTGGTTGACCAGCCGCCCCACCAGCTTTTCCTGTTCCGGTCTGGGCATGCTCAGCTCAACGGGGAAGAAACTGAGCAGCAGTTCTTTGTCGGCGTCGTGGTACACCAGCGGGCTGGCTATCTGCCCTTGATAGCCACAGGTCGGGCACTGGATGAAGTTGAACTGCCCGGCCAGAAAACGTTGCTTATCGGTCGGGTTGGCGCTCACGTCGAAGAGTTGATCTATCGCGGCTCGCACCGGCTGGCGGCAGTTGGGGCAGGCGATCTGGGTCTGAACGGGCATGGAGGGTCCTCGGGTGGGGAGTGGGGAGTGGGGAGTGGAGGGCGGGGATTGGAGTGCGAATATCGCCGAATCGTCGAATCGTTGAATCGTTGAACAGTTGAATCGTTGACTCGTTGGATCGCCCCCTACTCCACCCGCAACGGGAGCGAGAAGTGAAAGGTCGCGCCCCGGTCGGGGTTGGCGGTGGCCCACAGACGGCCGCCGTGGGCCTCAATCACCGCCCGGGCCAGAAACAGCCCTAACCCGGCCCCGGGCGTCTTGCGGGTCAGATTGGTGTCTTCCCGGAAGAAACGGTCGAACACCCGCTGGCGGTTCTCGGCGGCGATTCCCTGCCCCTGGTCAGAAACACTAATGATAACATTCTTTGGCCCGATCTGGCCCCGCAGCCGGATTTCTCCGCCCTCCGGCGAGTACTTGATGGCGTTGTTGAGCAGGTTGCTGAGCACCTGAGTCAGCCGCTCCTCGTCCCCGAGGATGGGCGGGAAGTTGGGCGGAAGGTCCAGCGCCAGCGTGTGCCGGTCGCTCTGAGTCTGGAACTTGCGCACCAGCCGTGCGCAAAGGCGGGCCAGGTCCACCTCATCCAGGTTGAGCTTGAGGGCGCCGGCCTGCAAGCGCGAGGCGTCCAGCAGGTTTTCGATCAACTCGGTCAGCCGGTCGGACTCCTCTTCGATGACTTGCAGGCCCTCCTCCCACGTCTCTTTGTCCCACTCGGCATCCTTGCGGCGCAGGGTGCCGGCAAAGCCCTTGATCAGCGCCACCGGCGTTTTCAGTTCGTGGCTGATGATGGAGATAAAGGTGCTCTTCAGCTCCTCGGCTTCGCGAAAGCGGGTGATGTCGCGCACGTTGGCGATGATGTTCACCAGCCGCCCACCCATCAGCAGCGGGGCGTAGGTAATTCCCACGCTGACCGGCTGGCCCTCGCGCCGCTGCAGGTCGCCCTGTACGTACAGGGTGGCGCTCGGGCCGAGCGGCCAGCCGCCGGCCTCAGCCTCCTCCAGAGTGAGGCCCGCTTCGCGGCGCTCCCAGCGGATCACCTCGTCGTGATCCCGGCCGGCGGCTGCCTCCTCCGGCCAGCCGGTCAGGCGGCTGAGCGCGCGGTTGATGCGCTGGACCCGGCGCCGCGCGTCCAGAATCAAAATGCCATCCGCGGACGAAGCGAGGATGGCATCCAGCCGGCGCTTCTCCTGCGAGACCTCGGAAAACAGCCGGGCGTTCTGCGCCGCAATCGCCGCCTGATCGGCGAAGCTCTGCAGTAACGCCCGGTCGTCGCGCGAGAACAGGCCTTCGTAGCTGCGAAAGATGAAGATCACCCCCACCACTTCGCCGCGCGCGATCATCGGCAGGCCGGTGCCGGTAAGCAGGCCCGTGGTAGCCGCCCGGGCAATCCGCTTCAGGCGGCGATTGACCTCCGGCAGGGCGAAGCGGGCCGGGTCCCCGTGGTCGGGGATGTCGGCCAGCAACGGGTCAAAGTGGCGCACCAGGTCGGGGTGGATGCCATAGGTGGCCGCCGCGGACCATTCGCCGCTCTCGCCGCGCAGCACGATCAGTCCGGCCGCCCCGGCCAGCAATTCCGCTGCCGCGCGCAGCACGCGGGCCAGCACCTCGTCCAGGTCCAGTTGTTCGGTGAGGGCGCGGCTCTTGACCAGCAGGTCATAGATACCCATGACTATAATGTCATCAGGGTAAATGACCTCCATTTACTGAAAGTCGACCACGACCTCATGATCGCCCATGTCGATATTGGCCTCAAGGGACTGGTGCGGCGGCTGGGCTGGGAGAAAATGGCGGATGCGGTGGTCAGGCAGCATGCGCCCTACCGCTGCAGCTCCACATCCACCGTGACGACCTGCGGTTCGTCGGCGCCGATGGTAAAGTCACTACTCCACTTGGGCTGATACCCCTTCAGACCCACCACCACGCTGTAGCTGACCTCGCGCTGCAACCCGCTGACGGTATACCTGCCGTTGGCGTCGGCCTCCGCGTAAATGACAATCTCCGCATCCGAGCCGCTGTCCATCCATTGCTGGGGATCGGTGCCCGGCTGCAGCACAATGAACAGCGCGCCGGGGATGCCTTGCCCGGTATCGGCGTCGGTGATCTGGCCCTCGATGGTGACATCGCCGCCTGCCCCCGGTTGCCCCCCCTGCCCCCCGCTCCCGACCGTGGTCTGCGCGCCGGCCACCTGCGGCAGGCCCTCGCCCACGTACAGCTTGACCTCGTACACCCCGTCATCCAGCACGCCGGACTTCGCGAACAGCCGCAGATAGTACGTGCCCTGCGATCCGCCGTCCCACGGGCTGACATCCTGGGCCACCATCTGCCCGTCAATGTACCACTCGGCGCTGAAATCCTGGCCATCGGTGAAGCCGGCGTAATCGAAGAAAGCGTAAATCTCGGAGGTGCCTGCGGGGAAGGCCTCGGTCAGGCCCACCGGGTCCCCGTTGCTGTCTGCCCCGGCCGCCCAGCGCAGGTTGCCGATCTGCTCCTGCCCGCTGCCGCCCGCGCCCCCCTGCCCGCCGGCCGAGCCAAAGGGGCTGACATACTCCACGCCGCTCTGCGCCGCTTCGATCAGCGGTCGCGCCAGCTCGACGGGCCGCAGGGCGTTGATGAAGCCACCGATGGGGATGCAGGTGTCCTGCTGATCCAGCCTGCCGTCGCCGTTGGTGTCCTGCACCACCCGGCAATCGGTGATCTCGCCGGCAGCGCCGGAGGAGGCGCGGGTGGGCACGCCGATGATCTGGCCGCGGCTGTCCGCGCCTAGCCCACCCGAGTTGCCCCCGGCGATGGTGGCATCGGTCTTGATCCACGCGCGGTTGCCGATTCCTTCTTCCGGGGTGAAGCCCGAGACGCTGCCTTTGGTGAAGGTGATGGTATCGCCGCCAATCCCGGGGAATCCGAAGATGTTCAGATTGTCGCCCACGTGGATCTGGTTCGAATCGCCCAGCGGCACATAGGGCAGGTTGAGCTGGCTGCCCTGCACCCGGCTGCCGTCCAGCGTGCTGCTCACTTTGATGACCGCCAGATCGAGGTAGCCATCCACTGCCATCAGCTCGGCGATGTACGAGGCGACCGCCGGGGCGTCTTCCTCGCGCACCAGTGAGATCACCAGCGCGTCCGGCTCGTAGGCGGCATCCCCCTGCGAGGCCGGGCTGGCGACGTGCGCGTTGGTGAGGATCAGCCCGTCGGGCGAGAGCAGGGTGCCCGAGCCGGTGTAGATGGGCGCGAGGCGCCCATCCTTGTTCTGCATGCCGTAGATCTGCACCGTGGCCGCGATCAGGGCCGATCGCTGCTGCTGGCTCAGCTCCCCCGCCCCGGAAGTAGCGTCCGGCGTTACCGGGATGGCGGTGGGGGGCGGCGGAGGGGTCCGCTCCCCGGACGTGCCCAGGTTACAGGCCAGCGCCGCCAGGGCCAGCGCGGTCAGTGCAATCAGGAATAGTTGGGGTTTGCGAGCGCGATTCATTGTGCCAACTCCCGAAGGATTAACCCTGTGGGGCCTGCCGGCCTCACCAGGACACCGAAGCTAGAAAGCGCCGGAAACGGGCCAGGGCTGCGTCGAACTCGCCGCGCTCGGCCGTGAGGGTGACTACCACCGCCCGGTCTCCCGAGGCAAACAGGTAGTCCACCCCGCGCACCACCACCGGCAAATGATCGGTGGATAGGGTGGGGTCAGAGTCCACGTAGACAAAGTTGACCCGGTACCCGGCCCGGCTATCCACCGTGACCGGGGATTGATCCAGTACCCGGTAGCCCATCCAGTCCTGCGCGCGCCGCAGGGAGAGGCTGGCAGCCGCGTTGGGCAGGTCGCCGTTGGGCGTGGGAACCAGTTGCAGCCCGTAAGCGGTATCCTTGCCGAGTGGGTCGCTGGCGACCAGCAGCCGGTCCCCGGCGGTCGCGGCGGTCCAGCCGGCGGGCACCAGCGCGCTGACGCCCTGCGCGGAAAACGACGCTACCCGGCCCTCGGCACGGGCTTTCACGGCCCAGCCCAGCAGCAAGGCCGCCAGGGTAACCAGGGCTACAGAGTAGGGCGCGAAGCGATCGCCCCACGAGGCAGTGGCGGTTCGAGCAGTCATTTCAGCGCGCTCCTTTCTGCAACAGCAAGGCCAGATCGCGGCGCACCAGCCATGCGATGGCGCCGGTGGTGGCCAGGGCCAGCAGGGCAGCCAGCGCCAGTCCGTACCAGGGCTGCACCGCGCCGCCGCTGAGGGAAACTGAGCCGCGCGTCACCTGATCGCGGGTGAAGAAAAACAGGCCGTTGAGCGCGGCTGCCAGAGTCAACCCGGCCGGCATCCACCACAGCGGCTCGCTCTCAAACTTTGCCCGGCCCAGAAAGTATCCGGTCACGCCGGCAAAGCTGGCCTGCGCCAGAGCGTTCACCACAATGCGAATCACGCCGGCTCCCAGGTTGATGCCGCCGCTCTCGGCCACAAACGCGATGTTGAGGGCGGTGGCGTAACCCAACCCGGCGGCGGTGGCGTAAATCACGCCGTCGGTGCGCTCGTCGTACTCGGTTGAGTTATACACCGAGTAGCGCACCGCCGCGTACTTGAGAAACTCACGGACGAACCCCACCACCAGAATCGAGCCGAGCAGTTGGGTCCACGGGCTGGCCCGCAACCAATCGGCGGTGCGGAACAGGCCACCGAGCAGAGGCCGGTCCAGCGCCGCGGCCAGCAGCGCGCCCAGCAAGAACACGCGCAAGACCATGCCCTTCGGCTCCGGCTCGTGCCGGTCCTGCTGGTAGAAGAAACCCAGCCAGAGCAGGGCTGGAACCAGCGACAGCGCCACTCCGGTGAGCATCAGGCTGGCCGGGGTGAACTGCGGCTTCACCGCCCGGTCCAGCCCCCAGACGATCGCCACAAAGGCCAGCATGGCCAGCGCCAGCGACAGGCCCGCGACGTGGGTCCCCTTGCGCTGGCGAGTGGCGGATTGGTAGTGTTCCTCGCAAAACCGGCGGGCGCCGATGGCGTGCACCCCCGGCCTGCCACAGACAGGGCATGTTGCTTCCGACATAAGACCTCCCTCAAGATAGCGGCGGAGTGCCTGCCGAGGGCCGGGGCGCGTATTGATGCAACCGCCTCCCCCGTCCGGCCGGCCAGCCACAAAGTGGGGCAAATCCCGACAACCATCAAGGCAGCAATACTATACTCTTTCTGCATGCGCGCGCAAGTGGGCGCGCCCATGGACAGGTGGGACAGTTGTCCCTCTGGGGCCACTGTGCTACAATCACGCTCACCTACAGCCACAGAAAATGGAACCAGCCATGAGGACGATCGTCGCTCCCCCGTTTGCGCCCCGAATTGAATACCCCGAATCGGATGGTGAACCGATGGCCGAGACCGATGTGGCCGAGGAACCCGCACCATGAGCACCCTGACCCTACCCGCCACCGCGCCGCCCCGCGCTCTGCCGGCCGACTTCCCGGCAAGGCTGCCTCCGCGCCCGGTTGTCTACCCCGAATCCGACGGTGAGCCAATGGCCGAAACAGAAATCCACATCCGGGCAATGCTGGCCCTGATTGCCACCCTGACCGAGCGCTACCGCGAACAGCCCGAAGCCTACGTGATCGGCAACATGTTCCTGTACTACGAGGAAGGCGACCCGACGGCCAGAGTCGCCCCCGACGTGATGGTGGTCTTCGGCGTGCCCAAACGCCAGCGGCGCATCTACCGCCTGTGGGAAGAGGGCCGCGCCCCGAGCGTGGTCTTTGAAATTACCTCGCGCAAGACCCGCCTGGAAGACCTGGGCAGCAAGAAGCTCCTGTACGCCGAGATGGGGGTGGCCGAGTACTTCCTGTTCGACCCGGAGGGCGAATACCTCCGCCCGCCGCTGCAAGGCTTCCGGCTGGAGGGCGGGGATTACCGCCCCATCGCGCCGGGCGCCGGCGGCGCGCTGAGCAGCGCGGAACTGGCCCTGACCCTGCTCCCGGAGGCCGGGTACCTGCAACTGGCCGACGCCGCCACGGGCGAGCGGTTGCTGAGGCCGGACGAAGCCTATCAGGCTCGCCGGCAGGCGCAGGCCGAAATCGCCCGGTTGCGGGCCGAACTGGAACGGCTGAGGCTGGCCGGGCAAGATCGAACTGTGTGAATCAAAAAACCCGCGAGGTTTCAGAAACCTCGCGGGTTTTGCGAGTTGGCCGCCTCACTTCCCCAACCGCTTCTTGAACTCGGCGGTGATGGCCGGCAGGTACACAAATAGATCGCCCGCAATGCCGTAGCGCGCCAACTTGAAGATGGGCGCCTCGGCGTCT
>CAYZNA010000007.1:3514-10715 GCA_964478665.1 uncultured Anaerolineales bacterium | reverse complement strand
CGGCGTCTTTGTTGACTGCCACAATCGCTTTGGAGTTGCGCATCCCGGCCTGGTGCTGAATGGCGCCGGAGATGCCGCAGGCGAGGTACAGGTCGGGCGCGACGGTCTTGCCGGTCTGGCCCACCTGGTTGGCGTAGGGAACATAGCCCGCGTCCACGGCGGCGCGGCTGGCGCCCACCGCGGCGCCGAGGGTGCTTGCCAGATCGCCCACCAGTCTGAAACCCTGCTGCGCGCGCCAGATTTCCTTTTGCTTTTCGTCGCTGAGGTCCGGCGGCGGGTTGAAGGCGCCGGCCGGCGGGTTGGACACCCCTCGCCCGCCGGAGACGATAATGCCGGCGTCCCCCAGACTGACCTGCCCTTCGCTCACGGCATAGTCCACCACGCGGGTGGCAATCTCGCTCTCGGCCAGCGCCGGCGAGACGCGCGTCACCGTCCCGCTCCGGCCGGCTTGCGGCTGCGGCGGCGCGAAGGCGCGCGAGCGCAGGCTGATGATCTGCGGGCGGCTGCTGCAGGTCACCGTGCTGAGCAGCTTGCCGGCGTACACCGGCCGGGTGACTTTCAGCGCGCCATCCGCGGCCTCGATCTTGATCACATCCGCCAGCACGCCCGTGCCCAGGTCCACCGCCGCGATGGCGCTCAGATCCCGGCCGCGGGTGGAGGCCGGCACCAGGATCACCTCCGGCCGGTGCTCGGCCGCCAGCTTTGCCAACAGCGCACCAACCGGCTCCGGGCGAAACTCAGCCAGGGTGGAGTCGTCGGCCAGCAGCACTTCGTCGGCCCCGTAGGAAAGGGCCTCCGCCGCCAGAGCCTCCACGCCCGCGCCAAAGATCAGGGCGGCCACGCCCGCCTCCCCGGCCAGGGCGCGGGCCACGCCCAGCGCCTCCCACGCAGCGGGCAGCGCCTTGCCCTTGAACTGATCTACATAAACCCAGATTTTACTTGCCATCAGATCACCTTATCCGCAATCAGTTTATCGGCCAATTGCGCGGCCACTTCTTCCGGGGTACCCTGCAGCATCTCTACCGTGCCTTCGCGCGCGGGCGGGCTGTAGATTTCTGCCCAGGCCACGCTTGAGCCGGCCGCCCCGACGGTCGCCGGGTCCACGCCCAGATCGGCTGCGCTCCACACCGGGATGGTCGCGCGCGAGGCCCGGCGAATGCCCATAAAAGACGGGTAGCGCGGCTCGTTGATCTCCTTCACCACGCTGATCACCGCCGGCAGGCGGGATGTCACCACCTGGCGGCCTTCCTCCAGCAGCCGCTCCAGCCGGATGGTTTTGCCGGCCAGGTCCACCTCGCTGATGGCGGCGGCGTAGGTCAGCGCCGGCCAGCCCAACTTACGGGCCACCATGCCGGGCACCAGGCCGGTATCGCCGTCAATGGCCTGCTTGCCGAACAGCACCACATCCACCCCGTCCATTTTCTGGGCGGCCTTCGCCAGCACGGCCGCCGTGGCCAGGGCGTCCGAGCCTTTTAGCGCCGGGTCGGAGATCAATACAGCCTCATCCGCTCCCATGGCCAGAGCCTGTTTGAGCGCCTCACGGGACTGCTCCGGCCCCATGCTCAGCGCCGTGACTTTACCGCCGTGCTTCTCCTTCAGGCGCAGCGCCTCCTCGATGGCGTATTCGTCCCACGGGTTGATGACCAGCGGTGCGTCGCCCCATGTAACGTGCCCGCCTTCCACCGTCACTTTCGCGGCAGTGTCCGGCGTCTGTTTGGTACAGACCACAATGTTCAAGATTACCTCCTGTGCAAGTCACAAAACCTGTCAGGTCTGATCTGACGCACTACCGGCGCAAGCGAGCGGTCAGGGCCGGCAGCACCTGATACAGGTCGCCGACCACACCGTAATCGGCCAACCTGAAGATGGGCGCGTCTTTGTCTTTGTTGACCGCGGCGATCAGCTTTGCCCCGGCAATGCCCACGGTGTGCTGAATCTGGCCGGAGATGCCCAGCGCCAGGTACAGCCTGGGCTTGATACGCTTGCCGGAAAGCCCGATCATGCGGTCCTCTTCCAGCCAGTGATAATCGGTTGCCAGGGTGCGCGAGCAGCCGATCTCCGCCCTCAGCGCGCCGGCCAGCGCCCGGGCCAGAGCCAGATCCTGCTCTTTGACAAAACCGCGCCCCACCCCGATCACGATCTCGGCCTTGTCCAGGCCGGCCCCGGCCCCACCTTTGACCCTGCTCTCGACCACCTTCACCGTGGAGGCCGGAATCTGCAGCGGGAGCGTTATCACCTCCCCCGACCGGGCCGGCGCGGGGGCGGCGGCAAAGACCCCGGGCATGACCGCGATCACCGCGCGGGGCGCCGTCACCCGGTCGGTGGCCACGGTATTGCCACCCAACGCCGAGCGCTCCCCGCGCCACTCACCCTCCCAGCGCAGGGCCGTCACGTCGGTGATGCAGCCGGCGCCCAACTTCTGGGCCAGGCGCGGGGCCAGTTCCTTGCCGCGCCGGGTGGAATCCAGCAGCACGGTGTCGGCGCCGGTCCGCTCGGCCATCGTTGCCAGGGCGGGGGCCACCGCCTCGGCGCGCAGGCCGGCCAGCGCCGGACTCTCGGCCACGCAGGCCCGGTCGGCGCCGTGGGCAAAAAAGGGCGCGGCCTCGCGCAGGGTCGCGCCCGGCAGCGCCGCTACCGCCTCTCCGCCGCCGCGCGCCGCCTGAAAGGCGCGGGCCGCAGCCAGCAATTCAAAAGCCAGACCGTCCTTCTCTGAGTAAACAAGAATAGCGCCCATCGCACTCCCAATCAGCCCGCCAGCAACCCTGCGCGAGCCAGCGCGGCCACGAATTGCTCCACCGCGCGCTCGCCCTCGTAGATCTCGCCCTTGCGTTCCTGCACCGGCGCCAGATTGCTCAGCACCTCCGTGGCCGGGGCGCCCGGCTCGACCCCGAGGTCGGCCGCGCTCCACTCGGTGACCGGCTTGCGGCCGGCGCGCAGAATCTGCGTCAGGGCCGGGATGCGCGGCTGGTTGATCTCGGTCAGCACGGTCACCAGCGCCGGGAGCGGGGTCTCCACCACCTCCAGCACCTCGTCCAGGTTGCGGGTGACGCGCAGCCCGCCCTCCAGCGGCTCGATGTTCAGGGCAAAGGTCGCCTGCGGCAGGTCCAGCAGTTGCGCCAGGCGCGGCCCCACCTGCCCGGTGTAGTTGTCCGCCGAGCCTTCGCCCAGCAGCAAGAGATCAAAGGCGCCGATCTTGCGCACGGCGGCAGCCAGGGCGCGGGCGGTGGCCGGGGGATCGGTCGCGGCAAAGGCCGGGTCCAGCAGCAGCACGGCCTCGTCCGCGCCCATGGCCAGAGCCTCTTTGATGGTTTCCTTCAACTTCGGGGCGGCGCTGAGCGAGAGCGCGGTGACCTTGCCGCCCACGGCTTCCTTCAGGCGCACGGCGGCCTCCAGCGCATTCTTGTCAATGTCGCTGATCACCAGCGGCAGCCCCTCCAGAACCGGCTCGCGGGTCTCGCGCTTGATGCGCAGTTGGCGGAGGTCAACGATTTGCTTGAGGCAGACGATGATATTCATACGCCGTGTGTTTTCGCTCCCCACTACTCAACGGTGACCGGGCCTTCCCGAAGGTCCAGCACCAGCCGACACCCACGGAAGAAGTCCAGTCCCAGAACACCATCCACGGTGGCGCTCGGTGGCAGAGTATGACAAATCACCGGAAAGTCCCGGCGCTCCTGGCCAAGGGGTCCGTAAAAGAATAAGTTCCGTCAAGACCCTAAGGGTCTTCGAGACCCTTAGGGTCTGAAACCGGGAAGTTATACTTTTTCAGGCCCAAGCGCAGTTAATCGCTCGACCACAAGCCTGGGAGCAAACTCCACTCCGCTGCCGGTAATCAACTGTATGCGCTCTGACACTACGGCGGGGTCATAGCCCACAAGCCTGAGCGTGCTCCAGCCGACTACGGAGCCGGAAGCACCGGTATCCAGCGCCAGGCGCACGATTGTGTGGCCAGCCGGCCCCCACAAGTGTGTCGGCACAACCACCAGGCCCGTCTGCGGGTCAAAGCGAAGGCTCATAGGACAACCACTGTGCCTTCAGGCAATTGCCCGAGGTACAAGATAGCCGAGTATCGAGGACGCAGTTCCAGCGCCTTCCGATACACCTCATCCCGGTCCTTGCTGTGCCAGAGGAGAGTACCGCCTTTCACGTCCAGCGACTCGTCAGTCTCAGGGTCTGCGAGCAGTACCCATTCCGACTGGAATCGGTCCCTGATTTCCGATAACGAAACAGCGGCCAGGGGCGGTTCTGTCTTTCTCGCGCTGATGGGCTTCTCCCAGGCGGAGTCGTCCTCTGCCTGTGCCACAACGATCGCGTCAATCTCGGCTTCGGAAAGTGCTCTTTTTCTGGTGCTCATATCGGCCATCCTGTGATAATGGGAACACTGCTGCCCGGTTTCACTTGAGTCCCCCAAATACGGCTCTCTGCCAGTCCTTCCAGAAACATTCTACCACCGGGAACCCGGCCTCGCGCAGCAGGGCAAGATTCTCCTCCAGGGTGATGCAGTGCAGGTGGGCGGCCTCGTCCATGCTGCGCTGGCGCTCGCGCACGGTCTCCAGCGGCACGTCTTTGCCCAGCAGCTCGCGCGTCTGGCGCACAATGAAACGCATCCAGCGCTCGTGATATTCGGCATCCAGCGCCGGGGAGGCGGCCCGCAGCCGGTCGGCGCTCACCAGCCGCCCGCCGGGGGGCAGCACGGCGAAGGCCCAGCGCAGCACCCGCAGTTTGGCCACGTCCGGGACGAGGTGAATGGCAAAGGACGAGAGCACCCCGTCGAACCGGTCCGGCAGCCCCTGCGCCCACGCCGGATCGGCCAGGTCACGCTGAAGCCAGGCAACCTGTTCCCCGTAGCCGCTCAACTTTTCCTGGCCACGCTCGATCATCTCCGCCGAACTGTCCACGCAGACCACCCGCGCGCCCGGCCAGCGCGCCAGCGCCCGCTCGGCCAGCGAGCCGGTCCCCGCGCCGAGGTCAATCAGCCGCGGGGCGGCCTCGTCCGGCAGGCCGAGCGCCGCCAGAATCACCTCGAAGACCTCCTGGCGACGGGGCATGACGAGGTCGGCGCGCTGCTCCCAGTGCCGGGCGCGCTCGTGGCTGTGATAGGTTTGCGAGTAACGGTCCCCCATGGGTGCGTCAGCCAAAGCGATACTGCACGCCGAAGCCGGCCTCCGGGTAGCGCCATTCCAGCGCCGCCTCGTGGCAGGCGATGAAGCAGGTGCCGCACTCCAGGCAGCCCTCGTAGTTCACGTGCATTTTGCCCTCACCGTCGCGCGAGTAGAGCTTCGCCGGGCAGACGAACAGGCACGGTCGCAGGGTACAGCGGGCATCGCACTGCGCCTGATGGATGATGATGTGCGGGCGCTTATCAATGGCGAAGACGTTCAGGCCGAGTCTGGCTTCGATGGTGGTTGGTTGCTTCATGCGCAGCACCTGTCTGAACTATCACATGCCATCTGGCGCCACAAGCTCTTCCGGGCTTACCACCTGAATACTGGTCCGCCCCATAAAGTCTTTCTTGTTCCAGGTGACCAGATGAGTCGCGCCATGCTCCTCGGCAGTTGACAGGATCGCGGCGTCCAGGAACGTCATCTTCTGCGACATCAGCCTGAACACGGTATCCAAAAACTCGTCCCAGAACCGGGCGGCGGACCGCCCAGCCACATTCTGCGGAAAGAGCACTTCGACCGCATACACCTGATCAAAATGAAGAAACCACTCCGCCAGTTCAGCCTGAGACAGGTTGAACGAGGCCAGCCCGCAAACCTCCAGGAGGCTGTAGATGCTGGTCGCGCACTCCAGTTCTGGTAACCGTTCGACGAACCGCTTGTTAGCGACATACCGCACGTCACGGGGGAAGAACCGGTCAATGATGAAGATATTGCTGTCGCTCAAAATCATAGCGATCAGTCCCCCTCATGAATGCCTGAGCTTCCTCCGGAGTAGCAAATTGCAGGTTCTTCCGGATCCGCGCCGAAAGCTCCTCGAGCCGGCGACTTGCTTCGCCTGGTGCCATGTGGGCGAGTTCCGGATACCGCCGTCGCAGCCGGTTCTTGAACCGTGCATAGGGCGAGATCTTGCCAGCAGCAGATCGCGGCACCGCCCGGCGCGCCAGGTAATCGCGCAGCGCCTGAGCTGTCAATGCTTCCAGGCTCCGCCCCTGCTTTGTGGCCAGTTCGACCAGTTGTTCTTCCAGTTCATCAGGCAAAGAGAGCGCCACCATGTTTCAGAGACTCCTTTCTTCTGAGAGGCTCACCCCTCGCCGGAGATTGTACCGCAAAGCCGGGCGGAATGGCTCACACTTTGAGCAGCGACGCTCCGTCCCGCAGCAGGTCCCACAGCGGCAGCGAGCGCAATTCCCTCAGCGC
This sequence comes from uncultured Anaerolineales bacterium, assembly GCA_964478665.1. Lineage (GTDB taxonomy): Bacteria > Chloroflexota > Anaerolineae > Anaerolineales > CAYZNA01 > CAYZNA01. The sequence goes on along the minus strand of CAYZNA010000007.1, from coordinate 4,353 downwards.
CCCGGCCGACATTCTCTCCTTCGGCCCTTCGCCAATCCAGAAAATGCTCTCCAGCGCCCTGCACAGCGCCTCGGGATAGGGGCCGTACATGCGCGGGTTCTCCAGCAGGTGCGGCATGTGGCGGAAGGTGTGCATATCTTGCAGCACAAAACTGGACCTGAGCAGGGCCTCGTAATGGGCCAGCCCGGCCCGCGAGAAGTCCTGCGCCTCGCGCGCTTGCAGGATGGCGCGGGCGGCCATCACCCCGGAGGCGATGGCAAAGTCCATGCCGCGCACCGTCACGCCGAGGTTCAGCCCCAGCCCGGCGGCGTCGCCCGCCAGCAGAATCCCATCGCCGGCCACCTGCGGCATGGCGGCAACCCCGCCCTCCGGGATGACGTGCGCCGAGTACTCCACGGCACTCCCCCCGCCGATCAACGCCGCCACCTCCGGCCGCTCTTTGAATTCCTGATATAGATGATGCGACTCAATGGGCGGGTCGCGATTCATCAGCGCCTGAATGCCAATCACCATCCCCAGCGAGATGCTCTCGCGGTTGGCATAGGCAAAGCCGCCGCCCAGCATCCCGCGGCTTATCTCCCCGAAAAACAGTTGCGCGGCGCCCTCCCCCGGCCCCACGCCGAAGCGGTCCTCGATCCGCTCGGGCGGCAGTTCGATGATCTCTTTTACCCCGACCGCATGGTTGGCCGGCCTCAACGGCCAGCGCAGGCCGGGCGGGCCCGGCGGGGACATGGTCCGCACCGGGTGCAGCATGACCTGCCAGGTGGTGTGCCAGAGACGGGAAAGGAAACCGCCCTCGCCCTCCCAGGCCGGGCCGTCGCCGCCGGGCGGCAGGGGAG
>CAYZNA010000007.1:0-3504 GCA_964478665.1 uncultured Anaerolineales bacterium | reverse complement strand
CCCACCGCATGGTTGGCCGGCCTCAACGGCCCGCGCAGGCCGGCCTGCCCCGCCAGAAACGAAAGCACGCCGTCGGCAGCCACCACCACATCGGCGTGGATCTCCTCGTCGGCGCGTATGCCGATTACCCGGCTGCCATCCAACACCAGCTCGCGCACGATGATGCGGGGGATGATCATCGCGCCGCGCTCGGCGGCCTGATCGGCCAGCCAGCGATCGAAGGTGGAGCGCAGCACGGTGGCGCTGTGAGGCGGCCCTCCCCGCAGCCGGTCCCCGGTAAACTCGAGGGTGGCGGAGGCCGCGCCGGCCATCAAGGTCAGCCGTTCCTTGACCACCGGGCGCTCGAGCGGGGCCGCCTCCCACAGCTCGGGCGCGAAGCCGCGCACCGGGTTGAGGTACAGCCGGCCGCCACTCACGTTCTTGGCGCCCGGGAAGTCGCCGCGCTCGATCACCAGCACGTCCAGCCCGGCGCCGGCCAGCTCGTAGGCGCAGAACAAGCCGGCCAGCCCGGCGCCTACAACAATCACGTCTACTTTTTCGGCCATGAGATACAGGAAGGAGGAAGAAGGAAGAAGGAAGAAGGAAGATGACGGGCTGCCATCTGCTATCTGCTATCCGCCATCTGCTATCCGCCATCTGCTATCCGCCATCTGCCATCCGCCATCTGCTATCCGCCATCCGCCATCTGCCATCTGCCAGCCGCCATCAGCGATAGGGGATCGCGATATCGCCCACGAACTCTCGGGCGATGATCAGCCGCATGATGTTGGCGCCGCCTTCCGCGCCCACCACGTAGCTCATCAGACCGCGGAAGGCCATTTGCAGCGGCACCTCCATGGTGAAGGAGGTGGCGCCGTGGTGCATCATGGCGTGCTTGACAATGTCCAGCGCGAGCAAGGGCGCAGTCAGCTTGCCGATGGCCACCGCCTCGTTGATCTCGCCCCGAGTGGCGCCGCCATCCCTGTAGTACTGGTCCACCAGCCAGGCCGCCTTGTGCAGTTGCAGCTTGAGCATCTCCAGTTTGGCCCGGTCGTCGGCGATCTCGAACGAGATGCCCTCATTCTTGATTAACGGCAGGCCAAACAGCACCCGCTTCTGGGTATAGTCGGCGCTCATCTCCAGCGCCATCTCGGCCGCGCCGGTGCAGGCGCCGCACACCAGAATCCGGGCCGTGTTGAAGCCTTCCATCAGCACGTGAAAGCCGCGATTCTCCTTGCCCAGCACGTAGTGCGCCGGCACGTGGGCGTCGCTGAAGCGCAGGCCGCAGGTGGAAAGTCCGCCGCGCCCCATGTGGGTGAATTTGGTGTAGCTCACGCCCGGGGTGCGGGTGGGGATGTAGGCGAAAGTCATGCCGCGGGTGGCCGGCGAGGCCTCCGGGTCGGTGCGGAACAGGGTCAGGTGGCCGCCGCCGCGCCGGGCGGCCTCGTCCGCGCCGCTGATGAACACCTTCTCGCCGTTAACGGTGTAGCCGCCATCCGCCTGCTTGCCGCTGGAGCTGATGCCGGCCAGGTCAGAGCCGCCGCTCGGCTCGGTAGTGGCAATCCCCAGAAACCACTTGCCGGAGGCCACGTTGGGCAGCACTTCCTGCTTGAGCTGCTCGCTGCCGTGGTGGGCGGCCAGAAACCCCCAGCCCATGCACAGCAAGGTGTACACCGGCACCGACATGGACAGATCGGCCCGGCCCAACTCGTGGATAGCCAGCAGCGCGTACTGCAACTCCTCGCCGGGCTGGGCCGACCCGCCGTACTGCTCGGGAATGGTCACGCCAAAAATACCGAGGTCGGCCATCCCCTGAATAATCTCTTCGGGAATGCCGCGCCCGGCCTCGTCAATCTCCTTCGCGCGCGGGGCCAGATTCTTCTCGGCCCACTCGCGCACTGCTCTGCGGAACAGCTCCTGCTCGGTGCTCAAACGAAAATTCATCAAGCCTCTCTCCTCGTCGCCTGACAGCGTCAGGGACACTATGCGGAACCACGCCCAATGGGGCAAACGCGGAGATTATAGGGGAGCGAATAGGCGGAGTCAAATGACGGTGATCATATATAATCGCGCACATGCGCGCGAAGCTCTCGGGACTGTTCGCCTCTGACGCCTGGCTGAAGGCGATCGCAATTCTGATCCTGTGGCTGCTGCTCGATCCGCAGCCGGCGCCGCTGCCGCTGGTGGACGATCTGCTGGCCGGCCGGGCCGCTGCCCGCGCCGGGGAGGCTGCCCTGGCCGCCGACCGCCTGGCGGCTGCCTACGCCCGCCTGCCGTGGAACGCGGGCCTGGCCCTGCAGGCCGGCCTGGCCGAACTGGCCGCCGGGCGCTACCAGATCGCCCGCCGCCATTTGCTGATCGCCAGCGCGCTGGGCGAGGCAAGCCCCACCCTGCAGGTCTCGCTGGGGGACGCCTATTCTGCCCTTGGCGACTCGGCCCGCGCGGTGCAGCAGTGGGAGACTGCCCTCCCGGACCTGCTGCGCGACCCCGCCGCCGACCCGGCGCTGGTGGAGGCTACCCTCAACCGCCTGAGCCAGCACTATCTGCAGTCCGCCCGCCGGGACCGGGCAGCCGATCTGCTGCGCGAACTGGCCGCCCGCCGCCCCGGCGACGCCGGTATTCGCTACCGCCTGGCGCTGTTGGCCGCCGTGCGCGATCCGGCCGCCGCCCTGCCGGAACTGGAGCTGGCCGCGGCCCTCTCCCCGGAGCTGGCCCTGACCGCTTTGCCCCTGCGCGCCGCCATCCGGGAAGCGCTGGCCCAGGGGGACCCGGCCTACCCTTACGGCGTGGTTGGCTTCCGGTTGATTCAGCTCAAAGAGTATCCGCTGGCCGCCGAGGCTCTGCGCCAGGCCATCCTGATCAATCACGACTACGCCGATGCTTACGCCTATCTGGGCCTGACGCTGGAAGAGCAGGGGCAGGATGGGCTGGACAGCTTTCAAAAGGCGGTCGCTCTGGCGCCCGACTCCGCACTGGCCCATGCCCTGCTCGGGTTGCACTGGCAGCGCGCCGGCCGCAACGACCTGGCCCTGCCCGAGCTGCAAACCGCCTTCGACCTCGACCCGGCCAACCCGGCTGCCGCCGCTCAACTGGGCGCAGTCCAGGCTGCCCTGAGCAAGCTGGATGTCGCCGAAGCGTGGTACCTGCGCGCCGTCGAACTGGCCCCCGGCAGCGTGGACTTCCGCGTCTTGCTGGCGCGCTTCTACAGCGAGCACGAGATCAAGCTGCGCGGCGCCGGGCTGGCCGCCGCCCGCGAGGCCGCGGCGCTGGGACCGGACTCCGCGCCGGCCAACGACGCGCTGGGATACACCCTGTACTTGCTGGGCGAACTCGATCAAGCCGAGGGCGCGCTGGCGCGCGCCCTCACCTTGCAGCCCGACCTGGCGCCGGCTCACTACCATCTCGGGTTGGTGCGCATCGCCCAGAACCGCCCCGCCGAGGCCCGCGGGCAGCTCGCCCTCGCCATCCCGTCCGATCCGCGAGGCCCCGACGGCCACCTCGCCCTACGCAGCCTGGCCGCGCGCA
>CAYZNA010000006.1:9149-28645 GCA_964478665.1 uncultured Anaerolineales bacterium | reverse complement strand
TAACTCCCGCCTCTAACTCCCCCCTCTAACTCCCCCCTCTAACTCCCCCCTCTAACTCCCAACTCTAACTCTACCCGTGTACGCGGACGATCAGCCCTTCGAATCGTCGCCCGGGTCGGCGATTTCTCCCAGATCTTCGAGGACGTAGTTGTGCAGCGCACCGTCCACCTTGCGCACTTCGCGCGCGTAGATGTGCTGGACTACGTTGTGCGTGTTCGGGTCGAATTTGAAGGCGCCGCGCGGTCCCGTAAAGGTTACGCCGGAGATGGCCTCGATCAGCTTGTCCTTGTCGGTGGTGTTACCCTGGACCTTGTTGATCGCCTCGTGGATCACGCGGGCGGTGTCGTAGCCCTGCACGGCGAACACATTGGCGTCCTTGCCGGTGCGCGCCTTGTAGGCCGCGGTGAACTTCTTGTTCTCCGGGTTGTCCAGTACCAGCGACCAGTGCAGGCCGCTCTTCGCGCCGAGGGCGGCGTCGCCCTCGGCGGGGAGCACGTCCTCTTCCACGGTGAAACCGGCGCACACAAAGGGGATGCTGCCGGTCAGGCCAAACTCGCCGTAGGCCTTCACAAAAGTGACCGCCGCGCCGCCGCTGTAGAAAGCGAACACCATGTCGGCGCCGGCGTTCTTCAGGTCGGTGATGAAGGGGGCCGGGTCGCCCATGTTGGGGAAGGGGGTGTACTGGGCGGAGACGATCTCACCGCCCGCCGCCAGGAAGCTGTTGGCAAAGGCATTCTCCATGTCATGCCCGGCGCCGTAGTCCGGCACGCTGATGACCGCCTTCTTGCCGATGTTCTTGTAGGCCCAGGTGCCCAGCGGCCAGTTCGGCTGCCAGTTGGTGAAGGAGGTGCGGAAGATGTACTTGCTCTTCGCTCCCCGCGTCATGGAATTGGCGCCGGCGTTGGAGATGATCAGGATGTTCTGGGTTTCGTCGAAGTAATCGCGCAGGGCCACAGCCACACCCGAGCTGACGATGCCGGTAACCAGGTCCACCTTGTCTTGCTCGACCAGTTTGCGGGCCTTCTGCTGAGCCACGTCCGGCTTGATCTCGGTGTCTTCGGTGATCAGCTCGATGGTGCGCCCGCCGGCCGAGTTGCCCACCTCCTCGAAGTACATCTTCATGGCCTCGGTGATGCTCTCGCCCAGGACCGCGTAGATGTCGGAATAGGGCAGCAGCACCCCGAGTTTAAGGGGCGCGCTGGGGGCCGCAGGCTTGCAGGCCGCGAGCAGTGGCCCGGCGGCGGCGGCGGCGCCCACCGTTGCTGCGGCTTTGATGAAGCTCCGCCGCGAAAGGGTCCCACCAGATTGGAAATTCCTGCCACTCATGTTTTGATCCTCCTCCTGATAAAGTACGGATAGCGCGGTTGGTCTGCAAGGCCAGTCCTGCTTATCTCATACATGCCTCCCTTTCTCCCTCACCGTCGCGCGAGGGCGTACACTTCTGTATTTCGGATGCCCTTCTGCCGGTACACAGTGTAGGCGGTTTGCCGCAAATGTCAAACGGGCTGCGGGGCATGGGAATGCGGGGCATGGGAAGCCCCGCCTGCCCCCCGACCTCAGCGCTCGACGAGGAAGCGCCGGGCCTTAAGCTCGTAGCGCGGCAGGCTGCCGCGCGCGGCCACGGTCACTTGCGGGCGCAGGCTCAGGGCGTGGGAGATGGCCTTCTCTACCGCGCCCCGCGTCGCCGCGGCGTCCACCCCCTCCGCCAGTTCCAGCGCGATGGTCAGTTCGCCCATCTCGCGCCGGGTGGAAATCGTGACCTGAAACTCGTCTATGCCCTCGTGCCGGCGAATCAGGTTCTCGATGGCGGCCGGGTACACGTTCACCCCGCGCACCACTACCATGTCGTCGGCGCGGCCCAGCACCCCGCCCTCGTAGCGCACAAAGGTCCGCCCGCAGGCGCAGGGCGCGTAGTTCAGCCGCACCAGGTCCCCGGTGCGGTAGCGCACCACCGGGTAACCGATGCGCCCCAGATTGGTGATCACCAACTCGCCCTGCTCCCCCGGCGGGACTGGCTCGCCCGACCACGGATCGAGGGCCTCGATTATGAATTCGCACTCGATGGCGTGCACGCCGCCCGGCTGCACCTCGCACTCGTAGCTGTGCGCGCCCACCTCGGAGGCCCCGGCGTGGTCGAAGCATCTGGCCTGCCACTCGGCTTCGATGCGGGCTTTGGTGGCCGGCACGTTGGCGCCCGGTTCGCCGGCGTGGATGGTGGCTCGCAGCGGGATATCGCGCAGGTTGAAGCCTTCCTCGCGGGCCACCTCCGCCAGGCGCAGGGCATAGGTGGGGGTGCAGCACATGGCGGTCGCCCCCAGCTCGGCCATCAGTTGCAGGCGCTGGAGCGAGTCGCGGCCGCCGCCGGGGATCATCAGCGCGCCGATGTGGCGCGCGCCCTCCACGGCTGCCCAGAAGCCAATGAAGGGGCCAAAGCTGAAGGGCAGAAAGACCCGGTCGGCGGCGGTCAGCCCGGCGCCGGAGAGCACGTATCCCCAGCACCTGCCCCACCAGTCCCAGCTTTCCGCCGTGTCCGGCACCCGCAGCGGGGTCCCGGTGGTGCCGGAGGTCTGGTGCAGGCGGGTGTAGGCAGTTTCGGGGAAGGTGGCGTTGGCGCCCAGGGGGGGATCGTCCGCCTGGGCCTGCATCAGTTCCTTCTTGGTGGTCAACGGCAGGCAGGACAGATCGGCCAGCGCCCGAACCTCGCCGGGGGCCACGCCGGCAGCCTGCCACCTGGCGGTGTAGAAACGGTTGCGCCCGTAGAGCTGTGCCAGCATGGCTTGCAGCTTCTGGAGCTGCAAGGCCTCCAGATCGGCGCGGGACAGGGTTTCGGTCTGTTGGTCAAAGTAAGGCATGGGGTGAACCGTCTTTCATCAATACGACATTTCCCGGCAGAATCGCGGCGCGGGGTGCGGGTCGTGGTCCCGGCCGAGTTCATCGAACATCTGGCAACGTAGAGACTCGCGTCTCGCGCCCCCGATACGTCAGCCTTGCCTCACCCGGCTGCTCCCCCGGCTCAACCACAATAATCTCACAGAAATTCGGCTCGCCCGGGTCTGCCCCCAGGGCGTGCCGCAGCAGCGCGCGCATGGCCCCGGAGTGGGTCACAAGGACCCAGTGCGTACACTCGCTTTCCCAGAACGGCAGCGGGCCGTCCCCCGACTCAGCCTCGGCAAAGATGCCGTTCAGCCGGCCCAGCAGCCGGGCCAGCACGGTCTGCGGCGTCTCGGCGCCGCCGTGGCTCTCGCGGGTCAACCAGTAGCCCATCGGGTCGCGGCTGCCCCAGAAACCGCGATAGTATTCGGCCCGCGCCGGAGGTAGTGTGCGCAGGTACGCCGGCTGCGAAAGTTCCGTGTACAGCAGCGACGGCTCCTTCAGCTCCCCGGCGGTCCCCTCCACAAAGCGCACATTCTCCAGGGCCGGATCGGGCAGCGGCGAGTGTAGCGACACCGGCTCGGCCAGCAGCCGGTAACAGATCACCTCGGCGGTTTCTTCCACGCGGTGCACCGGGGAGTGAAAGATCTGTACTGTGTCCCCGGCGGCCAGGTGGCCGGCCAGGGCCTCCCCGGCGGCCTCCGCCTGCGCCCGCCCGAGCGGGGTGAGGCCCATATCGCCGCGATGGTGTTCTACTTCTCCGTGCCGGACCACGTACGCAACGGCGCTCAAATCATCCCTCCTCCCCGCGCCGGGCCGGCGCATAGCGCGGTCCGGACCAGCGCTCGAACAGGTCGTGGGGCAGTTCGATCTCCAGCAAATCCAGCACCCGGTTGACGGTCTGGTTCACAATGTCGTCCAGGGTCTGGGGGCGGTGATAGAAAGCCGGCATGGGCGGCACAAGAATCGCGCCCATTTCCACCACCTGCGTCATCAGCCGCAGGTGGCCGAGGTGCAGCGGCGTTTCGCGCGGGACCAGCACCAGTTTGCGGCGGTCTTTCAGCGCCACGTCGGCGGCGCGCAGCAGCAGGTTGTCGCTGAACGAAAGAGCAATGCCGGAGAGGGTTTTCATCGAACAGGGGATGACGACCATCCCGGCGGTCTTGAAGGAGCCGGAAGAGATGGCGGCGGCAATGTCGTTGAGGCGATAGCGTGTGTGGGCCAGGGCCTCGACCGCCTCCACGCTGTAATCGGTTTCCAACAGGATGGTCTGCCGGGCGGCGTTGCTCAGCACCAGGTGCGTTTCCAGGCCCTCCAGGCCGCGCAGCACTTCCAGCAGGCGGATGGCGTGAATCACGCCGCTGGCCCCGGAGACGCCAACGATGTAACGTCGCGTTTTGGTCATGCTGCCGGCTCCTGCCAGCCGGCAGTCAGGTCTTGCAGCACGCCGTAAAACCAGCGGTCCAGGGCGGTGCCCTGCGCCGGGAAGGGCTGGGTGGGCAGTTCGCCCGGCCCGAACAGGGCCGCCTCGCCGGCGTCTTCCCCGGCCCGCAATTCGCCGCCAATCACTTCACCCGCATAAGCCATAATGATCACCTCCACGTCGGCTTGAGAATATACCCCAACCAGCCGCCGAAGCGCAACCTGCACCCCGGCCTCCTCGCGCGCTTCGCGCGCTGCCGCCTCGGGGACCGATTCGCCCACTTCGACGTGGCCGGCCGGGGGCGCCCAGTAGCCCTGCAAAGGGGGGATGGCCCGGCGGATGAGCAGCAGGCGACCTTCGCGCTGGACCAGCGCCATGCCCACCGGGGCCGGGTTGCGGTAGTGGATGAAGCCGCAGGCCGGGCAGTGCTCACGCTCGCGCCCGTGGATAGGGCCGGTGGTCAGGCGAGCGCCGCAAATGGGGCAGAAAGTGAAAAAGGCGGGCATGCAGGGGCGAATTCTAGTGGAACTGTCTGCCCCCGTCAACAACGATGGTCTGACCGGTGATGAAATCGCTGCCGGGCGAGGCGAGGAAGAGCAGCGCGCCGACCACGTCTTCGGGCTGCTCGGCGCGCTTGATGGCTCCCCGGTCTACGCCATAGCGCTCCGCGCCGGGAATGAGCGACTGGCTGGCCTCGGTCAGGGTGAAACCGGGGGCGATGGCGTTGACGGTGATGCCGTACTCGCCCAGCTCCTTCGCCAGCGCCCGCGTCAGGCCGATCACCGCGCCTTTGGAGGTCACGTAGTGCGCCCACAGTGCTGAACCGCTGTAAAAGGTGGCGGATGACAGGTTGACGATTTTCCCCGACTTTTGCGCCTGCATCCACGGGAAGACGGCCCGGCTGCACAGCCACGGCCCTCTCACGTTCACCGCCATCACGCGGTCCCATTCGGCGGGGGTGATGGCGTCGAAGGGTTTGCGCTCCAGCCCGCCGTAAATGGCGGCGTTGTTGACCAGAATATCAATCCGCCCCCGGCGCCCGGCGGCGGCCTCTGCCATCTGGCGGGTGGAGGCCTCCTCGGAAACGTCCACCTGCAGCGGCAGCCCCTGGCCGCCGGAGGCGACGACCAGCCCGGCGGTCTCCTCCGCGCCGGGGAAGTTGAGGTCGGCGGCAGCCACGGCGGCGCCCTGCGCGGCGAGGGCGAGGCAGAAGGCCCGCCCCAGCCCACCCGCCGCGCCTGTGACGATGGCGACCCGGCCCTGTAGGGAAGTTGTATCAGCCATCGGAAGCCTCTTCTGGGTAAGGCAGGTTTGTGATTTGCTCTCCTCCGGCCACATCAGGGCAGAGTTTCACCGCCAGAGATGCAAGGAGGGAACCCTTATGCGTCTTCTGGCGTGGACTATTCCGGCGGCTTGCCCTTTGCTGGCGGCTGGTCGCCCCGGACTGCCCACAGGAAGGGTAATGCTCGGACGATTTTGATCCCGCGATATTCGCCGCCGAGGGAGTCGAAATGGGGATCGTAGGTGACAACATGCCCGGCGCGGCCCAGCAGGGCGCAGGCCAGCACCACGTCGTCGTCCGGGTCGGACAACACCGGTTCTACTTCACCAGCGGGGACCCGAACCTTTTCAGCGAAGCCTTCCAGTAGCGTGAGTAGGCCGATGATGTGCTCCGCCTTGACATTGTGGTCTTCCAGTTTTTCAGCGACCTCGTCCAGAATCGCTTCGCAGGTGAGCAGTACGTAGGCCCCGGCGCGCAGCCGTTCCAGGAGTTCGCGCGTTGGGCTGGCGGCGTTCTTGCTGAGCACAGCAGCAACGTACACATTCGTGTCGAAAACGGCGCGCAGCGTGTCAGTCACCCTGCCACTCATCCTCAAGAAGCGTCGTGCCCTGTACGATGGCTTCGGCGCGTATTTCGTCCGTCAAACGGATGAATTGAGTCACTAACTCTTCGCGCGGCACGTTGGCCAGCAGGGCAGCGCGCCGTCTGGCTTCGGCCCGAATGGCAACAACTGACGGGCGGCGCGGTTTGCCTGCCTCGGGCCAGCGCATCTGCCTGAGCTTGCCGAAAAACTCGGCCACAAGTGGCAGATCGTCTTCGGGTAGGTGAGCAATGTCAACAATGAGTTGCCGCAGCAATGAGTCGGATTGGACAGTTTCAACAGACATGTCCCACGAGCCTCCTCTCTTCTCTCGGATGTCGAACTGCACCCCAATCTTACACCCGTTTGCCCGGCACACGAATCGCTCGCGAAGACGGGGTATACCGCAAAAGCGTCGGGGCTGCTTGTAGGGCAAGATTGAATCTTGCCCCAGGGCCGGCGGCAAGTTTCAAACTTGCCCTACGACCGGCAGTTTTGCGTTATACCCGCCACAGCCCTCACCCACACGCGGCGCTCCCATCCGCTAATCCGCTACTCATCCGCTTCCCGCCCCCTGGTTGGTTACGGTTCTCACCCACACGTCCCGATCCCATCCGTTTCCCGCCCCCGGCCAGCCACAGCCGGGTGTACCGCAAAAGTGTCGGGGCTTCCTATGCGGTAAGATTCAATCTTGCCCTACGACCGGCAGTTTTGCGTTATACCCTGCGGTCGAGGTCAGGCATGGGGCCGGGGCATGGGGATGCCCCGGCTACGGGCCGGGCGCGCCGGGCAACGACAGATAGATCGTCTTCAATTCCAGGTATTCCTCCAGCCCGTAGCGCGACTTTTCCCGCCCCAGCCCGCTCTCTTTGTAGCCTCCAAAGGGAACCTGATTGTAGGAGCGGTGGATGTTGTTCACCCACACCGAGCCGGCCTCACAGCGTTCGGCGGCCCGCAGGGCCTGCGCCAGATTGGCGGTGAAAACAAAAGCAGCCAGCCCGTAGGGGGTATCGTTGGCGAAGTCAATGGCCTCGTCCAGCGCCTCCACCGGCATGATGCCGACCACCGGGCCGAAGGTCTCCTCGGTCATAATCAGCATGGAATGGTCGGTGTGGGTCAGCACGGTCGGAGGCCAGAAGAAGCCCCGGTCGTAGTCCCCGCCGGTCAGCCGCCGGCCGCCGGCCGCCAGCCGCGCCCCCTTCGCCAGCGCATCCTGCACGTGAGACTCGGCCTTGCGGAAGGTGGCCTGGTTCACCAGCGGACCGGTCTGGCAGCCGGGCCGCAGCCCGTTCACCACCACAAGCGAGCCGGCAGCGGCGGCGAACCGCTCGCAGAAGGTCTCGAAAATGCCCCGCTGCACGTACATCCGGTTCACCCGATAGCAGAACTGCCCGGCGTTGTCGAAGGTCTGGCGCAGCAGCGCCGGAAGCGCGACTTCCAGATCGGCGTCGTCGCACAGGATGGCCGGGCATTGCCCGCCAAGTTCCAGGGTTAGCCGCTTGTTGGTGGCGGCGGCAGCGGCGGCGATGCGCTTGCCGGTGGAAACCCCGCCGGTAAAAGAAACCTTGCGCGGGATGGGGTGTTCCACCAGCGCCTGACCGATCTCGCTGCCACGCCCGGTCACCACGTTGAACGCCCCCGGCGGAAAGCCGGCCTGATGGAAGATCTCGGCCAGCATCAGCGTGGTGAGCGGGGTTTCGGTGGCCGGCTTGGCCACCACGGTGCAGCCGGCAATCAGCGCCGGCGCCAGTTTGAAGGTGAGCAGGGTGACGGGGTAGTTGAACGGCGGGATGGCGACCACCACCCCCACCGGCTCTTTGACCACCAGCACCCGCTCATCGGGCAGGTTGAGCAAGGGGATGTCGCCCCTCAGCCGCAGCCCTTCCTCGGCAAAGTAGTCCAGCAGCTCCGCCGAGCGCTCGATCTCGGTGCGCGCCCCGGCCAGCGGGCGCCCCATTTCCAGGGTGAGAGCCAGGGCCAGCCGGTCCAGTTGCCGGCGCATCTCGGCCGCGGCGGCGTGCTGAAGCCTGGCCCGCTCGGCCATGGTGTACGCTCGCCAGCCCGGAAAGGCCGCCTGCGCGGCGCGCAGCGCCCGGTCGGTGTCGGCGGCGCTTCCGAGGGGCACGGTATCAATTTCCTCGCCGGTGGCCGGGTTGGTGACGGGCAGGATGCGGCCGGTGATGGAGGGAACCCATTCGCCGTTGATGAAGAAGTCCATCTTACACCGCCTTCAGCGCCTCCCGGAAGGCCGGCAGCACTTCCTGCCAGTCGCCCACCACGCCATAGGTCGCCACGCGGAAGATGGGCGCTTCCGGGTCGTTGTTGATGGCCACGATGGTCCGCGCGGAGGAGCAGCCGGAGAGGTGCTGGGTGGCGCCGGAGATACCAACCGCGATGTACACTTCGGGCGAGACGGTCTTGCCGGTCAGCCCGACCTGCAGGGAGGGCGGCACCCAGCCGGCATCGCACGGGGGGCGGGAGGCGCCCACCGCGGCCCCCAGCAGCTCGGCGATCTCCTCCAGCAGCCGGAACGGCTCCGGGCCGCCCAGCCCTCGCCCCCCGGAAAGGATCACCCGCGCCCCCTCCAGACTCTGCCGCCCGGACTGCTGCCGCTGGCGGGAGACCGGGGCGGTCTTCAGCGCCCCCGGCGGGAACGCTGGCCGGACCGGGATGGCCCGGCCCCCGACCTCCCCCGCTGCCTCGGGGGGAAAGGCGCCGGGTCGGGGGACTACGATCCACGGGCGGCGGGGCAGGCGCACGGTGGCGACCGCCGCCCCGCCGAAGGCCGGCCGCGTGACGGTCAGCGCACCGCCGTCCGCCGCCAGGGTCATGGCGTCCTGGGCCACGCCGGCGTCCAGCCGGTGGGCCAGCCGGGCCGCAACTTCCATGCCGAGCAACGTGCGGGGCATGACCACGGCCGCCGGCTGCAACTCGCGGCACAGGGCGTGCAGCGCGGTCAGGTGCGCATCCGGCCACGGTTCGGCCAGCCGGGGGTCCTCCAGCAGGTACACGTCACTGGCCCCGGCGCGGTTGGCATCCCCGGCGGCGTCCAGTTCCCAGCCCGACACGGCAACGCGCAGCGGCTCGCCGGTCTGCGCAGCCAGTTCGCGCGCGGCCGTCACTCCCTCCCAGAAGTTCGGCAGCAGCGCGCCGCCATCGGTCTCGGCAAAGATCAGGATGCCGCTCATGCCTGCCCCCCCTGCGGGCGTTGCGGCTCGAGCAGCCCGGCCTCCAGCAGAATCCGCGCCAACTGGCGGCCGGCTGCTGCACCGCCGGCGGCCTGTACGTAGTGGCAGTCGCGCTGCATCTGAATGAGGGAGAGGTCCAGCACTTCGAGGGCGGGCAGGCCGCGCTGCACCCCCAACTCTTTCAATGGAAGGGTCTGCGGGCGGCGGCGGGCCACCTGCAGGCGGGCGCGCACAGAGGGGTAGCGCAGCTCGCCCAGCTCGCTGGTGACAGTGACCACCGCCGGCAGCTCGGCCTCCATGGTCTGGCCGCCGTCGCCCAGCACCCGTTCCACCCGCACGCGGCGGCCCTGCACCTCCACCCGGCGGGCCAGGGTCAGGCAGGGCCAGCCGAGCAGTTCGGCCAGCAGCAGCGGAACCTGGGCGTGGTCCCAATCGGAGGCCTGCCGCCCGCAGAGCACCAGGTCGGCCCCGCCGAGTTTCCGGGAGATGCTGGCAGCCAGCACGCGCGCCAGGTAGCCGGAGTCGGGCGTGTCCAGCGCCGGATCCTCCACCAGCGCCAGATCGTCGGCCCCGGCGGCCAGCGCGCCCCTCATCACGTCCAGGTTGAAGCGCTCGCCGGCGGAAAGGCCGATCACCTCGCACGGGCCATCCTGCCAGTCGTCTTTAAGGCGCAGCGCCGCTTCCAGGGCCTGTTCGTCGTAACCGTTGATGACCGGCGGGGTGTACTGCGGGCCGAGCACTTTCTTTCGCTCGTGGTCCACCGCCAGCGCCGGTACGGAGATGAGCGGGTCCACCACCTGTTTCATGCAGACGATGATGCGCATTTGGGTAATTGGAGATTGGTAATTGGAGATTGGTGATTGGAGATTGGTGATTGTGAACCGGGACTCAGTGGCTGGTCGAGGCCAGTCCCAGGTCGCGGGCGATGATCTGGTAGCAGTTGTAGCTGCTGCCGCGACCAATGCCGCCAGCGGAGTGCAGGTTGGAGGAGCACAGATACAGGCCCTTCACCGGGGTGCGATAGCCAGAAAGCTCCGGGATGGGGCGGAAGCGGGTGAGTTGGGAGGCAAACATGCTGCCCTCCGCCCAGCCGCCCTGAATCATGTCCGGGTGGCTGGCTTCTACATCGTAGGGGGTGTAGATGCGGCTGGCGATCACGTTGTCGCGGGTCATGTTGGGGGCCAGCTTCTGCCACTGGTCGAGGGCTGCATCCACGAACTCGTCCCGCAGGCGGTTCCACTCGCGCGGGGAGAACAGCCGGCTGGGGGCGCTGAAATCCTCAATCAGGACGGTGTGCGCCCCTTGCGGCGCGCGGGTGCGGTCCCAGATGCTATCCGGCGCGGTGAGGATAAACAACTGCTGCGGGAAGCCGAGCATGAAGATTTCGTGCTGGTAGCGGGTGGCGAAGTAATCGGGGTCCTTCGGCCCCCAGTACAGGCGGGGCTGATTGCCCACGCCGGGGTTGTTGGCCTCGGCCAGGTACTGCGGCAGTTGGTGGACGGCCACGTTGCCCCACAGGATTTGCGCTCGGTCGTAGTGGATGTTGCGGATGCGGTGCATCACCCTGTCGCTGAGAGGGTGATCGCGCAACAGGCGCAGGACGGTCTGGGGCACGCCGAGGTCGCTGACCACGAGATTGGCAGAGACCTGCGCGCCGTCGGAAAGCACAACCCCGCGCGCCTCGCCGCCCTCCACCAGCAGCCGGTCCACCTCGTGGCCCAGGAAGTAGTGCACGCCCATCTTCTTGCCGGCCGCGACCAGCGCGTCGGTGATGGCCTGGGTGCCGCCCACCGCGATGGAGGCCGGCTCGAAGGAGAGTACCAGCGCCAGGCAGTGCACCAGCCCCTGCAGGCCGGGCACGTCGTCGGGGAAGCAGCCGCCGGAGGTGGGGGTGGCGCGCATGAACAGGGTGCGCAGTTCGGGGCTTTCGAAGAAGTCGTAGGCAATCTGACGCACGGTCATGAACTGGTGCACCGGCTCCAGCCCGCTGTCGGGGTTGGCCAGCAGTTCCTCCAGCGCGTCGGGCACGCCCCACGGGGTGGGAGGCGAAAAGCGATGGCGGTGGAAGGCCGGCTTCCAGTAGCGGGTGTATTTGTCGAGCAGGTTCAGATACATCTCGGCGTCCCGCCCCGAGAAGCGGCGGATCTGCTCATACGTTTTCTTGACGTTGTCCTCGGCGTACTCGGTTCGCCCGGTTTCGGGGTCCACCACCCGATAGGCGGAATAGCCGATGAAGCTGCTGCCGTCGTAAAAGATCATCCCCTCGTTTTCGTCGGGGAAGACGTACTTCAGGCCCTCCTCGCGCAGGTTGAACTCGGTGTAGGCAGGGTGGCTGTAGAAGCGGGTAAAGTGCGCGCAGGAGTTCTGGCGGAAGCCGGGGGCGGGGGCCTCCTCGCTCACCGCGCCGCCGCCGAAGTTGGTGTGCTTTTCGAAGACGGCCACCTTCATCCCGGCCTTAGCCAGGTAGCAGGCGACAATGGTGCCGTGGTGGCCGCCGCCGATCACGATAGCGTCGTAGTTTGCGTCAGCAGGCATGGGGGTATCCTCCGTGGGGGGTGGGACAAGATTGACTCTTGTCCTGCAGACTGGCATAGATCACGTGCCCAAGCGTACCCGCGGGGCTTTTGGTTTACCTTTGGCGCCGGGCGCTGAGCCACCGAGTTCAGCCAGCGCCTGCAGGATGTGGCGGACGAACTGCGGGCGGCGCGGGATGGTGCGAAGTAGTTCAGGGGCCGGCGGCGCCCCACCCCGGTAGCTGGCGGGAACAGTGATCGCCTTCATCACCCCTCCCTACCGCCAGGCGCAATTACGGCCACCATGTTCCCCATAGCGTCGGAGGCCAGCAGCAGGTCGCCCAGACCCAGGGGGAGCGGGGCGGAGTCAAAGGCCGGGTCGTTCACGTAGGCCGTGGAACCTTCAAGCCCAACCAGTACCAGGGCATGGGCCGCACGGCGCGCCCAATAGAGCAACTCGCCCGTGTCCACCAATACGATGACCGGGATGCCCCGCGCCAGCCAGTTGCGCAGGTGGTTCTCCCCGGCAGGGCGGTAGGTGGCCGCCAGTCCGGTGAATTGCAGGGCGAGCACACGCGAGGCCGGCGTCCCTATTTCCGGGTCGGTGCCGAGTTGTGCGATCAGGCTTTCGCGGCTTGTGGGGCGCCCCCAGTAGTCCAGGACCAGCTGGACGCAGGCGGGCAGGCAGTCGCCCTCACTCCCCTGGCGGCGGAGCGGTATGGGCAAGCTGGCGGGCATTGGCGAGCAGATCCCGAGTCAGTTGTGGGCCGGCCAGCACCTCGCCGCTCTGCGCGTCCACATCCACCGACCCGACCGGGCCGATCACCCCGCGCGAGGGAGAGGTCAACAGAACCGGCACGCGCCACACCGGCCGCTGGCCAATCACCAGCGCCGGAGAGTCGCCCGGCAGCAGGTTGCCGAGGTCGGTCACCAGCCAGGCGGCCGCCCGGCGCTGTGCCGTCACTGCGTCCACTTCAATGGTGGCGCTGACCGTGACCGTGATATCCAACTGGCGGCCCGGGGCAAGGCCCGGACCGCTCAGTGTGACCGTAGTAGATGTGTTCATGGCATCGCTGCGAGCGATTATAACATAAGGTCGAATCCAATGATCCGGCTGGTAAGGTCGCGCTCCACCTGCTCCACATCGGCTGCGGAGAGGTGGCTCCAGAGGCCGGCCAGCGACCCGAACCGGCCGGGCGACGGGTGTCAGTTCACCGGGGGGCTTGCTGCCCGGGCTTGCAGCGGCGGATACGCTGCTGGAACCCCGAAGGGTCTTTACGCCATCGAAGCCGAAATAGACCGGCTGGCGGCGCAGGCCCACGGCGCCGAGCCGCTGCCCCCGGCCGGCTCAGCGCCCGCCCCGGTGCAGCGCCTCGTACAGCCGGGCCGTTTCGGGGTCGGGCGGGCGGCCCTCCTGCCGCAGCAACGCTTGCTCGCAGGTGCGGTACTGGCGCTCCAGCGCATCCGGGCGGCCGGCAAGGTGCAGAATGCGCATCATCTCGCAGTGGGCGGCCTCGTGGCAGGGATCGGCGGCCAGCGCGCTTCCGGCATAATCCAGGGCCTCCTGCACCGCGCCGCGCCGCCGGTAAATTCCGGCCAGTCCCACCAGCAGCTTGTGATGCATCTCCTGCAGCCAGTAGCGGCGGCTGTAACACCAATCGTCGTCTACGTTCTGGGTGTAGGCAAGGGGAATATCGGCCAGCAGTTCCCCGCCGTACAGTTTTTCGGCGGCCAGATAGCAGGCCAGGGCGTTCTCGTCGTCCCCGGCCCCCAACAGGCGCTCGCCCCGGTAGCAGAACTGCTCGAAGGCAGCCGCATCCACCCACGTCTCCTCCGGCAGCAGCAGGTAGCAGCGTCCCTCGTGAATCAGCAGGTAGTCAGATTTGCGCGCCCCAGGCAGGTCCGGCTCCAGCGCCCGGCGCAGGGCGTGAATTGTGTGGTACAGCCGGCCCAGCGCCTTGCGGGTGTCGCCCTGCTCGGGCCACAGCAGATCGGCCAGTTGCTCGGTGGTGGCCCCGGCCTTCCCCCGTTGCAGCAGATAGGCAAACAGGGTGCGAATCTTCCGCGAAGCGCCCTTGGCCACATTCCAGTTGACCGGGGAGCCGTCCGGGCGCTGGAGGCGCAATTCCCCGAGGCAGTGCACCTGCCAGCGCCGCCCGAAGGGCACGCCGCGGCCCCGCTCCGGTTGGGGAGGGGGCGCCCCGAGCGGGGGGGAGCGGCGCCGCCGGGCGGCCTGCCACGGGGAGGCTTTGTCTGAGGGGGCAGGGACAGGCAGGGAGAGCGCCGCCGGCGTCCAGCCGGGGTCCAGCCGGCTGAGGTACCAGTAGAACTGCGCCCGGCGATCCTGCCGCAGGTAGATGTCCGGGGGAAGGTAGAAGGTGTTTTCGCGGATGGCGCCCTGCGCCGCCACTTCGGGATGGAAGCGCAGGGCATCGAGCAGCACTTCCTCCGGGAAGCGCCGCCGGTTGTAGTGACACAGGGCGGCCACCCCGGCGCCGGCAAAGAAGCGCTCGGCGCGCGCCTCGTACTCTGCCAGTTGGGCCAGACTGCCGGGACTGCGCAGCGCCCACGACATATCCACCACCAGCCGCAGCCCGCGAAAGCCGGCGGCCAGCGCCGACCCGGCCGCCGACCCCCAGCCGGCCACAGCCTGCTCGGCGGAAAAGGGGGCGTCGGCGAGGCCGTACTCTCTCGCCGGCTGGATCACCAACTGACGCGATTGGCGCAGTTCGTCCGGGGTGAGGCCGTGCGCGGCCAACGCGTCCTGCACGGCCTGCGGTTCGTGTTCTTCGGCGAGATACAGGCAGTGTTCGCCCGCTTCGAGGCCTCGCCGCAGGAAGGCGACCACGGGCGGCCACAAGCGGGCGGGGTTGGCGTGGAAGAGGCAGAGGTGATTGCTGGAGTGAGGTTGGCTCATTCCGAACGCCTCATTCGGATTGAGTGGCCTTCCGCAGCAGGGTCTTCACTCCCCACAGTTGCACGCCGTAAGCATCCATCGCCTTTCGCAATGACTCGTCGGCACGCAGGTCGTCGTCGCCAGTGACGATCGCGTCGGCATGACCATCAATTGCGGTGGCGAGCACGGGCTGATCCTTCGGATCGCGGCACCCCGGCGGTATCGTCGTGATCTCTACCAGCAGACTCCGCGTGCGGAGTTGCTCCAATAGATCTCGTGCGTCCCGAGGGGAAATGCGTTTTCGCAAGCGAGGGCGTTGCCAGACTCGGTCCAGTTCTGCCAGCAAGGGCTCACTGGAAATGACTTGAAACTGCTTCTCTCGCCACAGCTGTAATACGGGCAGCGTCACCCGCCCGCCGAGGAGAGCGCGAATCCACAAGTTGGTATCAATGACGACCTTTACCATTCCGACTCTTTGCGTGGGAACGGCGGACGGCCCGAACCTCAGCATGGATCATCGCATCTGTAATCTCATCGGCAGGTTCGCGTTCTGCCAGACGGCGGAGCAAGGCGGCAAGCTTAGTGTCGAGGTCAGTCTCGAGCAATGCCTGCGCTACTTCAGCCCGCGCCGGCGCATCAAGTTGCCGAATCGCGGCGAGAATCTGATCCAACGTCAGGGCGACATTGGGGACGACAACAACTGATTGAAGGGGCATGGGAATCCTCCTATCGCTCACGGATTATAGCCGTGAACCAGAAGCGCGTAAATCCCCGGCTCGGCCTCACATGCCACTCCGCTCAGTTCCGGCCTTGAGGTGTATTGTATTCCGCCAGACCTTCGGGGTGTCGGTGGCCCCGAAGGTCTGGCAAGGTCTGGGCGGGTTTGCTCTGAAGGATTTCAGATCACCTCCACCGTGCCGGCGTTGCCGTCCAGCCGTACCATCTGGCCGGTCTTGATTTGCCGGGTGGCGTAGCCGGTGCCGACCACAGCCGGCAGGCCATACTCGCGGCAAACGATGGCGGCGTGCGACATCATGCCGCCCACGTCGGTGGCCGCGCCTTTGATGCGCGAGAAGACCGGCGCCCAGCTCGGCGCGGTGATCGGGCAGATCAGCACTTCGCCGGGCTGCACCTGGTCAATCTCGGCAGCGCTGTAGATGACGCGAGCCAGGCCCTCCACCACGCCGGGCGAGGCGGCGAAGCCCTTCAGCGTGCCGTCGGCGCCACCGCCCAGCCAGGTGCTGATGCTCTCGCTGGTGATGCCCCACAGCATGATGGTGAACGGCTCGGTCACCACTTCGGGCGGGATGCCGAGCGCCGGCGGCGGAGTCCACTGGCGCAGGGTTTCCAGAATGTCCTTGCGCCGCTGAATTTCGCGCGGCCAGTAGACCGGTCCGCGGCTGGCGGCGCCCACCGCCCAGCCGGAACTCATGTCGAACAGGGCCTCGGGGATCTCGTCGCGGCGCAGGTAGAAGATATCGTCGGGCGCGTTGACGAAGCCGGCGGCGACAAACACCTTGCCCAGCTCGCGCATCTTGCGCCAGAAGACCGAGTGGTGCCAGTGCTCGACGTAGAAGTTGTGGTTCTCGATGTAGGGGAAGACGGTGCGGGCCAGGCCGAGTTTGCCCTGGAAAGTGTTGCGGTCTTCTTCGCTGGAGAGCAGGGCGGTGTACTCGGCCGCCAGCCGGTCGCGTTCGGCGCGCACGGCCTCGAGCGGGCGGGAAATGTCTTCCCCGGCCTCCACCTTTTCGATGTAGCCGCGCAGGAAGGTAAACGGCACGTCCATGTTCTCGGCCCAGACCGGATCGTGATGGTAGAAGCCGGTGCCGCCAGAGAAGTTGAACCAGGGGTCTTTGGACTTCTCCAGTTCGACCAGCCACTGCGCGCCGTTGGGGACGTGGGCCACGCGCGCCATCGCCTCGGCGGCCGTCCCGGCCTTCAGTTCGGCGGCCACGCCCAGGTTGACGGCAGCGCGCGCCAGGCGTTTCAGCTCGTCGTCCGGGCGGAACAGGTCCACTTCGATGCCGGAGACCATCTTGGCAATGGTCTGGTCCGGGATGTCCGGGAAGGCCTGCTTGCAGAAGCCAAAGTAGTCCAGGTAGGCAGCGTACCCAAGATTGAGGAACTCGAAGTGGTATTGCCAGCCCTGCAGACCAAGTTCAATCAGCCTGTGGTAGCTTGACATCAGATCGAAGCTGCTGCTCAGGCCACGCCCGCCTATCACGGCGTCCCGGTCTTCCATTTCCGGCAGGGGTGTGAACTGGACGGTCTCCAGGTCGGCGATGACCTTATTGATCTTGGTCTGCCACCTTGCGTACAGGTCGTTCCAGTTCTGGAAGTAGTAGCCGGCCCGCTCAAGGAAATGCGGCACGCGGGGGCCAATGACGTTGGGATCGGTGATGGCCACCGGGCTGAGGTAGGCATAGCCGTTGAGCACCCGATAGTCTATGCCCTGGGCCGGCGGGATGATGTAGAAGCGGCTGTTGTACTGGGACAGGCACTTGAGCGCGAATTCGTAGAAAATGCTGTCGAACGGATACAGCGCTTCGCGCCAGTGGACGCCATCCTGAAACCAGAAGGCGGCCTCTTCTTCTTGCCGGCGGTCCTCGCTGAAAACAAGGTAATACGGATACAGATCGCGCCACGCTTCCGCGCCGGGCGGAGCAGCGACATCGAAGGGACTGGGGAACCGGCCTGAGCCGTCATTGGACATGGTTTCCTCCTGTGAAGCTTACAGAAATGGTCAGGGCGAAAAAACAATCGGAAAACCAGACTCTTGCAATGGTCAGCCTGCATGTCCTCCTTTCTCGGGCTAATCCTTCCGCGCCACTTTCACCCGTACCGGCGTAAGCAGGGTGGCAAGCACACCTTCCACGCCGGTGGCGTGGTTGCCCGCGATGGTGCGCTGCTTCTGGCTCCACACCGTCTCTGGCCGGCTTTGCAGGATCACAATGTTCTCATCCGGGGGCAGGTCGCGGTCAATGGCCCATTCAATGTCCTGCGGTGCGCCATAGTGCCGTTCGATCTGCTTGCCCAGCCGCGCCAGTTCTACCAGCGCCTCATCGCTCAGACACAGCTCCGTCTGCCGTTCCGGGGGAACCTCCTGTATCTGCACCCGGCCGGCCTCCACGTCGGGCAGGTATTCGATCATTTTGGGCGAGGCCGTGCGCCGGATCACGGTCAAGGTCACTTTGTCCACCATGTAATTGTCGGGCGTCACCACGCCGGAGACCACACTCTCTCCCAGCCCCCAACTGGCGTCAAGCACAATCTTGGAGCGGTCGCCGTTCAGCGGGTTGATGGTGAACATCACCCCGGAGACGTGGGAATTTGCCATTTTCTGAACGCCCACGCTGATCAGCACCTTGTCGTGGGGAAAGCCCATGTCGTTGCGGTACGAAATGGCGCGCGCGGTGAACAGGCTGGACCAGCAGATGGCAGTGCGAATCAGCACGTGCGAGGCCGAGCACACCCACAGCGCGGTATCCTGCTGGCCGGCAAAGGAAGCGCCGGGCAGGTCCTCGGCGGTGGCGCTGGAGCGCACGGCTACCGGCAGGTCCGGCACGCCACACTCGGCGCACAGCTTCTCGTAGGCCCCGCAGATGGCGTCTTCGATGGCGGCCGGGACGGGCGACGAACCCAGCATTTGCCGGATGGCGTGGCTGGCCTCCTCCGCCGCCTGCGGTTCCTTGCCATGCAGGTCGTCCAGAATCTGCCCGATCTCCACTTCCAGGCCGGACAGCTTCAGGAAATTCCGGTAGGCCGCGGTGGTGACGGCGAAGCCGGGCGGGACACGGATCCCGGCGCGGGTCATCTCGCCCAGGCTGGCATTCTTCCCGCCCACGCGCGGCAGGAAGGTTTTGTCACAGTCTTGAAACCAGAGAATGTACGGTTCGGCAGTCATGCTACTTCTTGTCTCACGTTACACGTTTTCACGTTTCACGTTGCCTCCCGTCCAGCCACGCCGGCAGGTGGGTCACGTCCGGCAGCACCAGATCGGGCCGGGCGGCTTCCGGCGTGGCGGCGGCGTCCTCGGCAGTGCTGGCGCCGGTGAGCACCAGAATGGTGAACAGCCCGGCGACCTTGCCCATGGCAATATCCTGCTTGATCTGGTCGCCGGCCACCGCGCCGCGCTCCGGGGGCACGCCCAGCAGCTTCATGGCCATGGCGCCGGCCCACTTCGAGGGTTTGCCGGTGACCAGCGGTTCCACCCCGGTGGCATAGGCTACCGCCTTCACCATCGGGCCGCTGGCCGGCACAAAGCCGGTAGCGGAGGGCACTTTAGGATCGTAGTTGGTAGCGATGAACTCGGCCCCATTCCAGATGGCCTGGCAGACCTGGTTCAGGGCATAGTGGTTGAAATCGGGGTCCTTGCCCATCACCACCACCTCGGCCTCGGTGGCGCGTTCGTAATCCACCAGGTGCAGCCCTTGAGCCAGCAGCGCCTCCCGCAGCCCCGGCCCACCGCTGGCCAGGATCCTGCGCTCCGGGTGAAGCTCGCGGGCCACGCTGGCGGCCACGATGGCCGAGGTCATCACCTCGACCTCGCTGGCGGGGATCCCCATTGCGTTCAGCCTGTCCACCCAGAACCCGAGCGTGTTTTGATTGTCGTTGGTGAGAAAGGTGAAGCGGATGCCGCGCCGGCGCAATTCGGCCAGGGTTTCGGGCACGCCGGGGATGGCCTGCTTGCCGCGCGCCACGCAGCCGTCAATGTCGAAGATGATGCCGTCAATGGGACGCATG
>CAYZNA010000006.1:0-9049 GCA_964478665.1 uncultured Anaerolineales bacterium | reverse complement strand
TCTCCAACCAACTGCGGCACCCGCTGCGGCAGCTCGGCCGGGATAGCGAAGTACTCATCCCAGTGGTCGCGGACGTGCTGGACTATTTTCTCGTCGAGGAAGATCGGCCTGGGCTTCTCCTTCCACTCGTAGGGAGTGGTGCAGTCCATGATGATGCGGCTGGTCATGTAGCGCGCGTCGCCGATAGGTAGCGAGGGGTCCAGCGGGGTGGAGCGCCCGCGCCGCAGGATCTGGGTGCCAAACTCGGGCTGGTACTTGAAGCTCAGGGCGTAGAGCACCTGATCCATGTTCTCTGGGTCAATGTCATCATCCACCAGGATCACGGTCTTCAGCCCATAGTTGCCGGTTACCGTGGCGAAGGCCGCCAGCCCCACCTGGGTGGAGTGCCCGTGATACATCGGCTTGAGGGAGATGATGACCAGCATGCGCCCGGCGCCAGCCGGAGGGCCGTACACTGCCTTGATACCGGGGATGTTCATGGCCTTCAGGTCGTTCCACAGCGAGGCGGTGCGGTTGACGGCCATGATCATGTGGGTGTCTGTCACCGGTTTGCCCACCGTGGTGGACCACAGAATGGGGTTGTCCCGATAGGTGATGGCCTTGACGTTGATGTACTCCTTGGGGAACTCCTTGCCGGAGTAGTGGCCGGTGTACTCGCCAAACGGCCCCTCGGGCAGCGTCTCGCCGGGCATGATCTCGCCTTCGATCACCAGTTCGGCGGTGGCCGGGACGAGGATGTCGTTGGTGACGGCCTTTGTCACTTCCACCGGCGCGCCGCGCAGCGCCCCGGCGATCTCGTATTCGCTCTCGGTCAAGCCGAAGAGGGTGCTGGCGCACAGGAACAGGGTCGGCTCCGCGCCGCAGACGTAGGCCACCGGCATGGGGATGCCTTTCGCCGCGTAGCCGCGCAGGTCAATCTCGCCGTCTTTGGCTTTGATCATCTGGATGGAGGCGCGCTTGCCGTCCACCATCATCAGCCGATAGGTGCCCAGGTTGAGGCGCCCGGTGTCCAGATTGCGCGAGATCAAGTACCCGGCGGTGCCCAGATAGCGCCCGCCGTCGCCGGGGTAGAACCAGGGCGCCGGCAATTTGAGGAGGTCTATGTCGTCGCCCGTCAGCACGTTCTCGTGCACCGGCCCGGAGTCCACCACCCGGGGCGGGACGCGGTTGTTCTGAATGCGGTCCACCCAGCCGTGGGAGAGATTCATCAGGCTGGTGCTGGTGGGCATCTCGAGGGCCAGGGCCAGCCGCTCTCTGGCAGTGAGCGCACTGGTCAGCACGCGCCAGCCGGGGTAATCCTTGATGCTCTCGAACAGCAATGCTTGGCCGCCCTGATATTCTTCCTCATTGACCTTAGCAATGTGACTGAGCTCAAGGTTCCAATCCACCTGTTTGTAGATGTGGCGCAGGTAGTCTTCAGCATCGAGACGATCCAGAAATTGGCGCAGGTCTTGATAAGGCATGGGAGGGTCTCCTTGTATCCGATCTCTACTATGACGGGTTGCACTGGTTGGGCGCTGGCCCCCGATACCTTCGGCAATCGGGGGCTGGCCGGTGGAACCGCTAGCCCTCGACGCGCGGTCCACCGATGCGTTGCGATACCTGGCGGGCCGCCTCGTAGGTGGCCCGCACGGTTGCCTGTTTCCTGTCGGGAGTCATGCGCCCGCTAAAGCCGACCACGGTGAGGGCCGCCGCTACGCCCTCGCTCCCCAGGATCGGGGCGCTGACTGCCCAGACGCCTTGCAGATACTCCTCAGCCGAATCCACTGCATATCCCTGCTGGAGGACCGGCGCCAGGCTGGCCTTGTAGGCGGTCGGGTCGGTGATGGAGGTAGCCGTGAAGCGGCGCAGGCCGGGCGATTGCAGCAGGCGCTCCACTTCCGGCTCATCCATCCACGCCAGAAAGGCCCGGCCAAAGCAGCCGGCGCAGAACGGCACGCGCTGGCCGATGGGCGCGCTGACTTTGACTGCGTCCAGCGGCTCGGCCCGGTCTATGATGGTGATGCCGTCGTTTTCGAAGATGCCCAACAGGGCGGTTTCGCCGGTGGTTCTGGTGAGTTCCAGCAGATAGGCGTGGGCCACTTCGCGCACCTCGCGATGGCGGCGCGCCAGGTTACCCAGTTCGATCAGGGCGCCGCCCAGGCGATATTTGTGGCTGGCCGGGTCTTGCTCCAGCAAGTTATAGTAACAGAGGGTGCTAACGATGCCGTGCGTGGTGCTCTTGTGCAGCGCAAGTTCCCGGCTGAGTTCTGACACACCGAACTCCGCCTGACCGCCCTTGAAAGCGTTCAGGATGCGAAGGGCGCGATCAACTGCGGGAACCAGATCGGTCACACTGCGGTGTCCTGGAGGTGGAACATGGCTTGTTATGTAATCGTTCACCCCAACCGGCGGCCAGGTGGTGCGGTAGGGCGAACGGCGTTCTCTAGAATGGTGTCAGTCTACACGAGAATGCGGCGCGAGTCAATTAAGAATGATGATGATCTGTTTTATCCGCTGTCAGCGGGCGGCGGCCGGTTCGCCGGGCAGCACCTCATCCCGGTGGCCAAAGCCATGCGAGTTGTCTATCAGATACAGCCGCGCCGGGGTCACCCGGTACCACGCAATCCGGCTGAGGGCGCGAGCGATCTCGGCCGGGGCTTGAGCGGGATCGCCCACGATGGGAAACTTGAGCCAGTACCGGGCCACGGCGGCCGCTTTCTCGGTCCCCTCCACCCGGACCGCTGCCCCCTCCAACTGGATGCCTTTGATCTCGGGCCAATCCCGGTAATCTTCCTGCACGGTGGCGGCCACGGCCGGGTTGGCGGCAATGTTGAGGCTGTGCCGGCTGGTGGGGGCGGAGAGGAAGTACAGGGTGAAGTCGTGGTTGACGTAGAAGACAGCCGCCGCCCACACGCCCTGCGGGCCGGCGGTCGCCAGAGTCATCACATTGTGCTGGCGCAGATAGGCCAGCGCGCGCTCGCGCAGTGCGTCGCTCATGCTCCCTCCCCGCAGCGGTCAACCCGCAAATGCGCCGGCGCTGCCCTACGACCGACAGTTCTGCTTCATGCCCCCTCGCAACGGCCTTCAGCGAATATCGAGCACCTCCGCCAGGTCGCCGCCAGCCTGCCCGGCCAGTTCCATGTCGGGGTTATTCAAATCGTGGATGCAGCCCGGTGGCTACCCAGACGTGCCGGGCGGCGACGAGTTCTTCGCTATTCAGTCGCAGGGCAATCGTTGTAACCCGGCCACAGGCAGTGACGCCGATGATCTCCACACTGTCCCGGCCCCAGTGGCCGCCCTCAGCACGCAACCGGCGGCGGAGCGGAGCCGGAATGTAGCCGGAAGTCATACACTGCTTTCCAGTTCATCCAGAGTGGGTATCCGATAGCCCCGCCACTTGAGCAGCAGGAAGGCATACGCCTTTTCAAACATGACCCGATCCACCGTCTCACGCAACCCGGAAAGTGCCTGCTGCTCATGTTCGATCAACTCGCCGAGACCTTTCTTTCTCAGAAGACGCCGGAAGCGACGTTGATCCTCAGACTTCACCCTGCTACGTGCTATTTCCCAGAGTTCCTCATCACTCAAGTGCTGCATGGCCTGCAAGCCCGGCCGAAACCGGGGAGGAATTACCTCCAGCAGGGGCGGCAAGTTCTGGCGCAGGCTCAGAACAGCCACCTCGTCCAGCGGTTTGCCGGCCAGCGCAGCGGCGAACTGAAGCCGGCGGTAGTCTGCCTCTGACAAGGAAACAGTGAGTGTCTGCATAGTTTTGTCCTCCGCCCCCATTATACGGCCAGCCCTGACCGGCGACAACGGCAGAGTCAGAGACTCCGGCTCACTCTCAGCGGCCGGCTGACTTGCAGCGCCACGCGGTCGCCGTCGCGCAGCCCGAGCGTTTCCCGCAGCGGCAGCGCGGCGATCAGCTCCACCTGGGCCGGCGGGTAGCCGGGGACCTCGGGGAGCACGATGGCGGCGGGCAGCCGCCCCGCGATCCGGACCGGGTAGCAGCGGGCCAGGCACCAGCCGGGGTCCGGGGGGGTGATGGGGATGCCCGGCTCGGCCCGCAAGGCGGCCCAGCGGGCCAGATCGGCCGGCGCCTCCAGCAGCAGGTTGAGGGTGCCGGGATAGGGGTCGATCCCCAGCCGGTCGCGGAACTGCTCCCGCGCCCAGTCCAGTTGGGTGAAGGCCGCCCCTTCCCCGCGCCCGGTGACGAGGGCGCCGGAGATCAAATTATCGGGCGACATCGAGCGTATCAAGGTCCACCGCGGCCATCTTTACCCGCTCAAAAGCGCGCGGGCGGGGGTAAGGGGCGGTGGCGTCGAGGCCGAGCTTCATGCCCAGGCCGTGGTCGGTGGAGGGGTTGAGCTCATGGCCGCGGGCGGCGGGGATCTGGATCAGACCGGTCTCGGGCCGGAAGCGGGTGGCCAGCGCCCATTCCACGTCTTCGGCGCTGGTCAGGTCCACGTCTTCGTCCACCGCGACCACCATTTTGAGCGAGGGGAAGGCGGCGAAGGTGGCCAAGATGGCGTTTTTGGCCGTACCCTCCATGCTCTTCTTTAGCTGCACGATGGCGTGATAGAAGCCGCAGCCGCCGTGGCTGAAATACACTGCCTGCACGTCGCGCACCTGGCGCGAGACCAGCCGGTAAACCGCGGCCTCGCCCACCAACCCCACCGAGTTGTAGACCTCCTTGCCGGAGAGGATGGTCTGCCAGATGGGGTTCTTGCGGCGGGTGATCTTCTTGACCCGAACCACCCAGCGGTCGGCGCGCGAGGCATAATAGCCGGTGACCTCGGCGAACGGGCCTTCCGGCTCGCGCACTGCGGGCAGCATCTCGGCCTCCAGCACAAACTGGGCCTCGGCCAGCCCTTCGATCGCCACGGTTTGCGACCGGACCAGACGCAGCGGCTCCCCGGTGAAGGCGCTCGCCACGCCCAGCTCATCCCGGTCTATGGGGGCGGCGGAGGCCGGGACGATGGCGGCCACGTGCACCGCGGGGCCGACGCCGTTGTTCAGCGTGACTTCCAGCGGCTGCCCGCGCCGTTCGGCCCGCTCGTAGTAGTCGCGCACGTGGCGGCCCTCGTCCAGTTGCACGGTCAGGCGGTCCGGGCCGGTCACCAGCGCGCGGTAGATGGAGGCGTTGCGCACCCCGGTATCCGGGTCGCGGGCGATCACGATGGCCGAGTCGATGTACGGGCCGGCGTCGCCGAGCGCGTGGGTGGGGACGGGCAGCCGGGTCAGGTCCACCTCTGGCTCGATCACCTCGTTGGCCGGGCCGGAGTCCCCCACCTCCGGCTCGATGGGCTGGGCGCTCCACTCCTGCACGGCGCCGGCCACCGCAAAGGGCAGCCGGTCGGGGGCGCAGCCGAACAGCCGGGCCAGCGCGGCGCGGTTCCAGTACAGGCCGGCCAGCACCGGGAAGGCGTGGCCCCTCACCCGCTCGCACAGCACGACTTCCTTGCCCTCGAAGCGGTAGGCCACCCCGGCCAGCTCGTGGACCGGGTCAAGTTCACTGCGCACCCGGACCAGATCGCCGTTGGCGGCCAGCCGCTCGATGCATGCGCCCAGATCGGTGAGAAAGGGTTGTTTCATTGTTCGTGGCACTCACTTCCAGTTGATCAGCGCCAGCCCGGCCAGGCACAGCGCGATGCCCAGATAGTTGCGCGGCTGGAGCTGCTCGCGGAACAGCAGCAGCCCCAGAGGCAGCAGCACGATGGCGACCGTGACGTTCGACACCAGCCCGCCGGTGCTCAGGTTCCATCCGGCCCGGTAGGCCAGCAAGAAGCCGAGTTCCAGCCCCACAATCGCCAGGGCCAGCCCGAAGCTGGCCCAGTTCACCTGCCTCAGCGAGGCCACCAGCCCGCCGGCGAGGGGGAAGGCGGGAAGCAGCAGCAGGCTGATCGCCGTGGCCAGGGCGTAGGTCACCGCCAGCGCCAGCACCGGGTTGACCCCGCCCGGAGTGGATTTCTGAAAGAGGTGGTAGAGGACGTTGGAGACCACCGTGAGGGCGATGGCGGCGAAGTACATCGGGAGACTCCTGTAGGGGGTCGTGAGCGGCGGCGGGTGGGTAGCGGCGGTGGGTAGGCGAGGGCTCATCCAGCCCGCGGCGGGCGAGTCGAGAGTCACTCATCGAGTTGCTGAATGAGCATGCTCAAATCGGCGTAGTCGTAAGGCGGTCGTCGGCGGATAGTGAGCACACCCACTGCTGAACCGATCTCGTCTATCAGATACACGATCCGCCAGTTGCTCATTCGGATGCGGCGCAATTCGATTGTCGTCCCCGGCGGTGGAGTCATGGCCCGGCTATCCGGCGGGCGAGGGTTTTCGCTCAGGGACTCCACCGCGCGGTGCAATTGCTGGCGCACGTGGCCCGGGGCGCTGCGAAGCTGGTCCTTAACCGGGTCATTAATTCGCAGCCGATAACGCCGGGATAGGGCTTTCGACTTTCTGGGTTTCTTCATCGCCATCGAGTTCTGTCACAAAATCATCCCAGTCGCTCCATCCCTCACCGGTGGGCCAGCGGGCCAGTGCTTCCCGAACCTCGGCAATGTCCTGCTGATCTTCTAGCCATTCCATAAGCGCGCGCCACTGGACAATGTCGAGTTGCGCGGCGACTGCCTGGCCGTCACTGCCCACGACAAATCGAACTGCGTTTAGCGCTTCTGTAACCGGCACTGCGTTCATCTTTCCTCCCATTCGCACTCGTTTGCCTCACGGCACCAGTTTCACGCGCCAACGCCGTCAGTCCGGTCCAGAATCCCTGCGGATCAAAGTGGCGCAGAGTTGCCAGCCCGGTCAGGGACCGGTAATGGC
The DNA here is from genome assembly GCA_964478665.1 of uncultured Anaerolineales bacterium. GTDB lineage: Bacteria > Chloroflexota > Anaerolineae > Anaerolineales > CAYZNA01 > CAYZNA01. Next base: position 2,254 of record CAYZNA010000006.1, on the reverse strand, counting down.
TGGCCCCTGCCGCAAATCATCCAGCAGCAGCCGTTTCATCCCGGGCAGGTCGGGAAGCCGAGCGTCGTTGGTCAGAAAACAAGTGGCGCCCATGTCCAGAGCGGTCGCCATTTGAATAGCGTCCGGAGTGCGCAGGTTGTGGCTAGCCCGCAGTCGAGCGGCACCCTCCGCTACCATCGGAGTCAGGGAATAGGTACTCAAGCCCTCGGCGCGCATATCTTCTATCCAACCCACGAGGCCCGCTCCTGTTCTACGTATGCCTGTGCGTCCACTCCGGTCCAAACTTCCTTACCCAGCCCGCGCAATTCGAGGATGCTCCGGCGGGGCCGCTCGGTAATCTGGGGGCGAACCGACAAAGCAAGATCCCCGAGCAGGCGCAGTTGTTCGAGCGGATCGAGCCGCCGTGCGAGAACCAGCACATTATCGTACGAAATTGACACTGCGTTCATCTTCCCTCCCATCCGGGCATAACTGTCGGTCGTAGGGCAAGATTCAATCTTGCCGCATAGGTAGCCCCGACACTTCTGCGGTGTACGCCTCCCATCCGCGCGCGTTTGCGCCATTGTACCAGTTTCGCGCGCCGGCGGGGTCAGGCGGTCAAGCCCCGGTCCAGAACCCCTGCGGATCGAAGCGCCGCAGGATGGCCAGTTCGCCCTCCGTTGGCGCAAGGGTTTCCGTGACCACCGGCGCCACGCGCAGCGGCCAGCCGGTGTTCTCCAGCACCCCCTCCACGGTCACGCCGGGATGGGTGGAGGCCAGCAGCATCTCCTTTGTCTCCGGGTCGAAGCGCAGCACAGCGAGGGTGGTGATCACGGTGGAGGGGCCGCCGCGCGGCAAACCGACCCGCGCGCGCCAGTCGCCGCCCTCGCCGTATCCGGGGGAGGTGACGTAGTCCACGCGCGGCACGAAGCGGCGCTTTTGGTGGGCCATGATGATGATGTGCCGCTTCGCCAGGCTGGCCAGATCGCAGGCGCCGCCGCTGCCGGGCAGGCGAGTTTCGATCTGGCCGGGGCGCACCCCGCCGATGTAGGTGGTGTTCAGGTTGCCGAAGCGGTCCACCTGCGCCCCGCCGATGAAGCTCACGTCCACCGCGCCCTGCTGCAGCAGGCCCATCACGTCGGCGGCGTCGGCCAGCCATTGCGCGCGGAACAGGTTGGGCAGGTCGCCCATGGTCAGGATCGGCTGCGGGGCGGGGGTGTCGCGGATGATGCCCAGCTCGTAGACGCCCACCGCGCCGGGGGCGTGGGTACTCTTTGCCAGTTGGAAGCCGAGCAGCGGCAGGCGCATGCCCACAAAAACCACATCGTGGTCGGCGATTTCGCGGGCGGCGGCGGTGACCATCAGTTCGGCGGAAGTGTACATATCCAGCCCTCAATACCCATAATCCACCGGCTCGGAGTAAGCGTGTTGCTTGATCGCCAGCGCGGCCGCGCGCTCGGGGCCGAGCAGGGCGAGGTAATCGTCCGGGGTGGGGGCGCCGTCCACCCAGCGCGCCAGCCAGGCGGCGAAGGCCGCCGGGGTGCGGCTATCGCGTTGATAATCGAGAAAGCCCTGATGGTCGCGGTTGTAGTAGCCGGGCACCGGGGAGGGATGCCCGCCCCACGGGGCGTGACAGACCGCGCTGACGCGAAAGCCGGGCATGACCACCCGGTTGGGGTCGCTGCTGATCACCTCCGGGGCCACGATTTCCTCGGCGGTGATGATCACCCGCCGGCTGGTGAGGCAGGCCTCGCGCGAGACGCCGAGGTTGCCCCAGGCGTGGGCGTTGCCGAATTGGTCAGCGCGCTGCACGTGCAGGATGGTCACGTCCGGGGTGATGGCCGCCACCGCGGTCAGCGGGTCGCCGGTGAAGGGGCAGGCAATGGTCTTGAGCGAGGCGTTGGTGCGGTACAGGTCGCTGCCGAGGGCGGTGCGGGCCGGCAAAAAGGGCACGCCCATGGCCCCGGCCCGCAGGGCGAGGGAAACGGTGAGGTTGGAGTGGTCCTCCACCTCCAGCGCCCCGCCCTCCACCGCCCGGCGGAAGTTGTACCCGGAGCCGGTGATCACGTTGCCGACCCACGCCGCCCGCACCCGGCGGGCGCAACCCGCGCCGATCAGTTGGTCGAACAGGATGTCGGAGATCGGGCCGATCAGGGTCAGGTCGCGCACCCGCTGGCGCATGATCTCGCGCCCGGCGGCGAAGGGGATGAGCGACTCGAGGCAGGCGCCCATCACCATCGAGCTGCCGTGGGGGACTAAGCGGGCGATGGCGGTG
>CAYZNA010000005.1:32193-33068 GCA_964478665.1 uncultured Anaerolineales bacterium | reverse complement strand
ACCTGTCAGGTTTCGGAAACCTGACAGGTCTGTTTTTTATCGGATGGCGATCTGGTTGCCGTCCTTCTCAAACACGTGCATGTTGTCCATGTCGAAGGCCATTTGCACCTTGTTCCCCACGCGGGCTTTGGTGCGCGGGTCCACGCGGGCCACGAAGTTCTGGCTCTGGCTGGTGAGGTGGAGGAAGATCTCGTTGCCCATCAGCTCGGTCACGTCCACGCTGGCCTCAACCGGCGAGGTGTGAATGCCCGGCGGGCCGTATTCTGCGTCGTGGATGTTTTCTGGCCGGATGCCAAAGATCACGCCCTTGTCGGCCGCCGCCTGGTAACGGCTGGCGCGGCCCTCGGGGATCTTCACCTGAAACGAGCCGGCATCCACCACCAGCGCGCCGTCGCTCTTCACCAGGCGAGCGTCGAAGAAGTTCATGGCCGGCGAACCGATGAAGCCGCCCACAAAGACGTTAGCAGGTTTGTCGTACAGGTTCTGCGGGCTGTCCAGTTGCTGCACGACGCCGTCGCGCATCACTGCAATGCGCGAGGCCATGGTCATGGCCTCCACCTGGTCGTGGGTGACGTAGATGAAGGTCGTCTGCAGGCGCAAATGCAGCTTGCTGATATTGGCCCGCGTCTCCACCCGCAGCTTGGCGTCCAGGTTGGAGAGCGGCTCGTCAAACAAGAACACAGCCGGCTCGCGCACAATGGCCCGCCCCACGGCCACGCGCTGGCGCTGGCCTCCGGAGAGTTGCTTGGGCTTGCGATCCAGCAGATGGGTGATCCCCAGGATTTCGCCGGCGTCGTGAACCCGGCGCTTGATCTCGTCCCGGGGCATCTTGCGCAGCTTGAGGCCGAAGGCCATGTTGTCGTACACCGACATGT
>CAYZNA010000005.1:28985-32183 GCA_964478665.1 uncultured Anaerolineales bacterium | reverse complement strand
GTCCAGCAGGTTTTCAATGCCCAGGCTCTTGGCCGTGTCACGCACGCGCTGGTCAATGATGGGCTTGGGTGTCTTGCGCAGCCGCAAGCCGAAGGCCATGTTGTCGTACACCGACATGTGAGGGTAGAGCGCATAGCTCTGGAAGACCATGGCGATATCGCGGTCTTTGGGCGCCACGTCATTCACCACCCGATCGCCAATCAGGATGCGCCCGGCGGTGATCTCCTCCAGGCCGGCCAGACAGCGCAGCGCCGTGCTCTTGCCGCAGCCGGAAGGCCCGACCAGAACAAGGAACTCCTTGTCCTCGACTTTGATGTCGAGATCCTTTAGAACGCGAACGTCCCCGAAAGACTTGTCTACGTGGTCATAAGTTACACTTGCCATGGCCTTGCCTCCTTTTCTGTCGCATATATGGTAAGGCAATTATACCCTCCTGGGGCAAAAGGGCAAGCGCGAGATTTCGGCGGGGGTGGTGCAGGTGGCGGACAAAGTGCATCTCTGTCTTTGACGCGCGGTGCCAATTCTGCTATCATCCGTCTGGTCTGTCTGCCGTGCCTCCCCCGGAGCCTATGCGAGCCTTTCGGAAGTCCCTGTTCAATCTGCGGTCGGCGCTTGGCTGGCTGGCCCCTGGAATGGGGGTCAAGCGCTGGCTGTTACTGTTGTTGCTGGGCGCCGGTTTCCTGGGGCTGTCGTTCACCGCGTTGTTGGCGGAGTTGCTGCCCCCACAAGGGACGCCCACCGTTGTCATCCCCCTGACCCCCGCCGAGATGAGCCGGGCGGCGTGGGCGGCCCTGGTGCTGATTCCGGCTGCGGGCGGCCTGATCCTGATCCTGTACGCCGTCACCCGCCTGAGCCAGACCGTGCTGGCGCCCTACCAGCGGCCCGGCCGTCCGGTGGTGGAGGCCGTGGCCCGCCACCGCCGGGTGGAACGCGGCCCGAAGATCGTCGCCATCGGCGGCGGGACCGGGCTGGCCAGCCTGCTGCGCGGGCTGAAGGACCACTCCGCCAACATCACCGCCATCGTCACCGTGGCCGACGACGGCGGTTCTTCCGGGCGGCTGCGCCGCTCGCTGGGCGTGCTGCCCCCCGGCGATTTCCGTAACTGCATCGCTGCCCTGGCCGACGACGAAAGCCTGATCACCCAGCTCTTCCGCTACCGTTTTGCCGACGGCGACGGGATTGACGGGCACTCCTTCGGCAATCTGTTCATCACCGCCATGGCCGGCGTGACCGGCAGCTTCGAGCGCGCCCTGCTGGAATCCAGCCGGGTGCTGGCAATCCAGGGCCGGGTGATCCCCTCCACCCTGGCCGACGTCACCCTGCTGGCCGACGTGGAGGAATTGGCCCCGGCCGGGGAACCCGGTCCCGTGAGCCGCATAAGCCGGGTGAGCGGGGAAAGCCAGATCCCGCGCCGGGACGGGTTCATCCGGCAGATGTACCTCAGCCCCTCCGCCCCCCCGGCTTACCCGGAGGCGGTGCAGGCCATCCTCGCGGCGGATGTGATCGTGGCCGGGCCGGGCAGCCTGTTCACCAGTGTGCTGCCCAACCTGCTGGTGCCCGATCTGACCGCGGCGGTGCAGGCCAGCAACGCGCTCAAAATCTACGTCTGCAACGTGGCCACCCAACCTGGAGAGACCTCCGGTTTTACGGTGGGGGACCACATCCAGACGTTGGAGCGGCACACCGCGCGCGGGCTGTTTCCGGTTGTGCTGGCCAACCGCCGCCCGACGCCCGACCAGGCGCGAGAGGCGGTCTGGGTGCGGCTGGAGCGTTCGCGGCGCTTCGATCTGCACGTGCTGGCCGCCGATCTGGCCGACGAGCACAACCCGTGGCGGCACGACTCGCAAAAACTGGCGGGGGCGATCATGCAATTGGTCGAAAACCGCGCCGGATACCCCGCGATCTCACGGGCGGATTTTGTGGATTAGCGACGCGACTACATTTGCTGTTTTTCAAAGGAGCAACCAATGACCACTAAGATAGGTATCAACGGATTTGGCCGGATTGGCCGCCAGGTGCTGCGCGCGATCAACGAACGGCACCCGCAGGCGCTGCAGGTAGTGGCAATCAACGATTTGTTTGACGCCGAGACCAACGCCCACCTGTTGAAATATGACTCCACTTACGGAAAGTACCCCGGCACAGTGGAGGTGCAGGACGGCCATCTGGTGGTGGACGGCAAGACCATCACCGTGAGCGCCGAGCGCGATCCGGGGGCCATCAGGTGGGCAGAGATGGGGGTGGCGGTGGTGCTGGAGTGCACCGGCCTGTTCCGCGACGCCACCAAAGCGCGCGCCCACATCGAGTCCGGCGGGGCAAAGAAGGTGCTGATCTCCGCGCCGGGAAAGAACGAGGACATTACGGTTGTGCTGGGCGTGAACGACGACAAATACGACCCGGCGAAGCACCACATCATCTCGAACGCCTCATGCACCACAAACGGCCTGGCGCCCGTCGCCAGAGTGCTCAACGACCAGTTCGGCATCGAGCGCGGCCTGCTGACCACCGTTCACGCCTACACCAACTCACAGAAGCTGCAGGATATGGGCGCCAAAGACCTGCGCGACGCCCGCGCCGCAGCCGAGAACATCGTCCCGGCCGAGACCGGCGCGGCCAGAGCGGTCGGGCTGGTGATCCCGGAACTGAAGGGCAAGTTCGGCGGGATGGCGTTTCGCGTGCCCACCGCCACGGTGTCGGTGATTGACTTCACAGCCGTGCTACAGAGGGAGGCCAGCGCGGAGGAGATTCGCGCGGCCATGTTGCAGGCTGCCAGCGGCCGGATGAAGGGCATCCTCGAGGTCACCGACGAGCCGCTGGTCTCCACCGACCTGCGGGGCAGCACGGCCTCCTCAGTCTTCAGCGCAATAGATACGCTGGTGCTGGGCAACATGGTCAAGGTGGTGGCCTGGTACGACAACGAGTGGGGCTACGCCTGCCGCCTGGCCGATCTGACCGCGATGGTGGCGGCGAAACTGTGAGGACGGTGTGAAGTCGGTCCGAATCAACGGCGCGCAACTGCAAGCGCCCGACGAACTGCACCGGCGCAAACTGAGCGCGCTGGCACACTTCGTGCGGGCGCTGCTGGAAGCTTCGGCTTATGCGGTGCGAGATATCACCGACCAGATGGGCGCCATCGGTCTGCCGCTTCAACAGATCCGGGTGGTTGGCGGAGGCGCTCGCAGCCCCTTATGGCGCCAG
>CAYZNA010000005.1:8636-28975 GCA_964478665.1 uncultured Anaerolineales bacterium | reverse complement strand
GGCGACACGTGGCCCGCATCCTGCTCTACGGCAGCGTGGCGCGCGGCGAAGCTGAAGCCGACAGCGACGTTGACGTGCTGGTGTTTGGAGTGGAGAGACTGCCGCCACTGGAGCAAGCCGTGGCGGCGCTGGCCTGGGATGTGTCCCTGCAAGAGGGGGAACACATCGCCCCGATCGTGTTCCCCCTCAATGATCTATACCACCCGGCAGACGCCTTTCTGGCATCCACTCTGCGGCGCGGCACGGAGGTGTTTGCGATGGACGAGCTGGAAATCCGCCGAGCGACGGCGCGCGGCAACTACCTGCTGGCGCTCGACTATATCGAAACGGCTGAAATTACCCACGCTGCCGGGAAAATACGGGGCGTGATAGACATCGCGTACAATGCGGCCGAGCTGGTTGCTAAGGCCTTTCTAGCCTTAGAGATGGAACACATACCCGGCCGGCACGGGCAGGTGATTGGCCGCTTCAGCGAGATATTTATCCTGAAGAAACAGCTTGTGCCTGCTGAGATCGGGCGGCGGCTGAACATCCTGCTGGACCGCCGGCACAAATCGCGCTACGTCTGGGAGGCGGAACTGACCAAAGAGATGGCTGCCGACGCGATCGGCCTCGCCCGCGACCTTGCCGAGCGCCTGCGTCTCTATCTCGCAGAGACCATCCCCGCAGCAACGGAAGACCCCGATGAATAAGAAAACCATCCGCGACGTTGATCTGAAAGGCTGGCGCTGTCTGGTGCGGGTGGACTTCAACGTGCCCATCAAAGACGGCGCGGTGACGGACGACACCCGCATCCGGGCAGCGCTGCCCACCCTCCGCTATCTGCTGGAAAGAAACTGCCCGGTGGTGCTGTGCTCGCACCTGGGCCGCCCGAAGGGCAGGCCGGAGCCGAAGTACTCCCTGGCGCCGGTGGCCGCGCACCTGAGTCACCTGCTGGAAGCGCCGGTGAAGTTCGCGCCGGACTGCGTGGGCGCGCAGGCGGAAGAGATCGCCGTGGCGCTGCTCCACGGCGAAGTGGCGCTGCTGGAAAACACCCGCTTTCACCCGGAAGAGGAAGCCAACGACCCCAACTTTGCCCGGCGGCTGGCAGTGCTGGCCACCTACTTTGTCAACGACGCCTTCGGCTCGGCCCACCGCGCCCACGCCTCCACCGAGGGGGTGGCGCACTTCATCCCCGGCGTGGCCGGCCTGCTGATGGAAAAGGAGCTGACCTTCCTCGGCAAGGCGGTGCAGAACCCCGATCACCCCTACGTGGCGATCCTCGGCGGGGCCAAGATCAGCGACAAGATCGGCGTGATCGAGAACCTGCTCACCCGCGCCGACCGGGTGCTGATCGGCGGCGGGATGGCCAACACTTTCCTCAAGGCGCAGGGGCGCGCGGTGGGCGACTCGCTGGTGGAGGACTCCGCGCTGGAGGCCGCGCGCGACCTGCTGGCCCGCGCCGGGGACCGCCTGCTGCTCCCGGTGGACGTGGTGCTGGGCGACCGCTTCGAGGCCGGGGCCGCCGCCCGCACCCTCCCGGTGGAAGCCGTGCCCGGGGGCTGGCGCATCCTCGACATCGGCCCGCGCACCGTGCAGGCCTTCAGTGATGCCCTGCGCGGGGCGAAGCTGGTAGTGTGGAACGGCCCGATGGGCGTGTTCGAGTTTCCGGCCTTTGCCGCCGGCACCAACGCGGTGGCTGCCGCCGTGGCCGCGGTGGACGGCGTTACCGTGGTGGGCGGCGGCGACTCGGCCGCCGCCATCAACCAATCTGGCCTGGCCGAGCGCATCACCCACATCTCCACCGGCGGCGGGGCCAGCCTCGAGTTCCTGGAGGGCAAAGTGCTGCCCGGCGTCGCGGCGTTGCAGGATAAGTGAGCCATGTTTACAATGATCGAAGGTGTCTACCGCAAGGGTAAGGTCGAACTGCTGGAAGCGCCGGGCGACCTGCGGGAGGAAAGCCGCGTCATCGTGACCTTTCTCGAGTCTCACACGGTTGACTTGCGAGCACGCGGGATTGGCCGCAAGCAGGCCGCAGAACTGCGTGCACGACTGGCGACGTTCGCCGAAGATTGGGAAAGCCCGGAAATGAGTGTCTACGATGATTACGACGCTGCCAGAGCCAGCCTGCAGACGCGGTGACGTAGTGCTCGTGCTGTTTCCGCACTCTGATCTTCGCACTGCCAAACCGCGTCCGGCGCTGGTCGTGCAGGCCAACGAACTTCGGACCGGGCTGCCGCAAGTGATCGTTGCCATGATCTCCAGCAGGTTGTTTCGGGCCAACCACCCCAGCCGGGTAGCAGTGCGCCTGTCCGCGCCAGAGGGTCAGCGATCTGGCCTCCTGACCGACTCGGTCGTGATGACCGATAACCTCGCCACGATCGCCGAGCCGGCACTTGGCCGAGTCATTGGGAGCCTGCCGATGGCCGAAGTAGACGCCGCCCTGCGTCACACGTTGGACTTGTAATGGGCCGCCTGACCGCCGGTCATTTCCCACAGCGTGATCTCCGGCGGACACAGCACGCGGATGCGCGGGATGCCCAGGCCCTCCATGCCCAGCCCGCGCGTGACGTATAGCGTCATGGCGCCGTCCTCCGGGCGGCGCCCGTCCCGCACCTCGTAACGCCCCATCTCAAAGCGCTTGCCGTAGATTGAGCCGGCAAAGAGCGCCCCGAACAGCGGCAGCCGCATCTGTCCCCCGTGCGTGTGCCCGGAAAGTTGCAGGTCCATCCCCGCCGCCGCTGCTTCCGGGGCCAGGTCGGGCGTGTGATACAGCAGCAGCCGAAAGTTCCCGTCCGGCGCACCCTCCGCCACCTGCTGCAGCCGCGGCCCGTCCACCCCCGGGTTCTGGGTGCAGTGCACGCCGAGGATGGAGAGGCTCCACCCCTCGAGGCAAACCGCCTCGTCCCGCAGCCAGCGCACGTGCGGCGCCTGCGCGTAAATGTCCGCCGCGACCTGCGGCAGGTCCACCGCCGGGCTGCCGATTACGGCGTACACCCCCAGCGGCGCGCGCAGCCCGTTCAGCCAGCGAGCCGCCTGCGCCTGCGCGTGCGGGTCACCGGTGTACGATATGTTGAGCAGGTCGCCGGAGAACAAGATCACGTCCGGGGCCAACCTCTCCACCGCGGCCAGCACGCGGCCCTCGCGCGCGGTCCAGCGCTCCATGTGCAGGTCGCCCAGGTGCAACGCCCGCAGGGTCCTGCCCGGCGGCAGCGCCGGCGAGATCAACTGCTGGCGGGTGACCACCAGCCGCTGCGGCTCGATCCACAGCCCGTAAAACGCCAGCAGCATGCCTATCCCTTGCGCGCCGAGGTTCAGCTCCACCCGCCAGGCCCCGCCGAACGAGCCGAGCAACGCGGCCACCATCCAGCGCAGCACCGCCAGCAGAATCAGCGCCGGGACGGGTGGGCCAAACGAGCGCCGGAAGCGGGGCAGCGCCGCCAGCAGCGCCGCATCAAACAGCACGCCGGCCGCCCACGCCAGCGCAACCGGCAGGGCCGGGGCAGGCACACCTGCCCCGGACGCAGGTGCCGGGAGGGCGGCGACCATCGCAGCGCCGTAACCGGCCAGCAACAGCGCCACGCCGGCGGGAGGCAGGCGCTGCAGCGAGTTCAGCCCCACGAGGACATTGTGAAATGGATTGGTATCGGTGCCCGGATACCAGGCGCGCTGTTTGCTCATGGCGCAGAGTCTCCCAGAGGACGGGCCAGCCGTCAACCCGTGCAGTTTGTCCCTCGCGCTACTCTCGTCTATAATGTCCCCGCTCTTCCCCCGGAGACTGTATGTCCTTCGCCATCGGTGAGACCCTCGGACCGTACCGCGTCATAGCGCCGCTCGGGCAGGGCGGCATGGCCAGCGTGTATAAGGCCTATCACGCCGCCCTTGACCGCTACGTCGCCATCAAAGTCCTGCACCCGGCCTTCAAAGAAGACCCCGGCTTTGCCGCCCGGTTTGTGCGCGAGGCCCGCGTGGTGGCCCGCCTCGACCACCCCAACATCGTGCCTATCTTCGACTTTGCCGAACACGACGGGCAGCCGTACCTGGTGATGAAATACATCGAGGGCGAGACCCTCAAGGCCCGGCTGGCGCGCGGCCCGCTTGCGCCGCCGGAGATCTTGCAAGTGATGGAGACCGTGGGCGAGGCCCTGGCCTACGCCCACGACAAAGACATCCTGCACCGGGACATCAAGCCCTCCAACGTCCTGCTGGCCGCCGACGGCCATATCTACCTCGCCGACTTCGGCCTGGCTCGCATTGCCGGGGCGGGCGAATCCACCCTCTCCGCCGATGCCCTGCTGGGCACGCCCCAGTACATCTCCCCCGAACAGGCGCGAGGCGAGCGCGACCTGGACGCCGGCACCGACATCTACTCCCTCGGCGTGGTGCTGTACGAGCTGCTGGTGGGCCGCGTGCCCTACAGCGCCGATACCCCCTACGCCATCATCCACGACCACATCTACACCCCGCTGCCCCTGCCCCACCAGCTCAACCCGAACGTCCCCGAGCCGCTGGAGCGCGTGCTGCTCAAGGCGCTGGCCAAGCACCGGGCCGACCGCTATCCGGACGTGCGCTCCCTGGTTGGCGCCTTTCGGGCTACTGCCGGGGGACCGCCGGAAGCGCCCCCGCCCCCTTCCCCGCCGCCGGCCCCCGCCCCCCCCGTTGCCCACCCTCCGGCCCCCGGCCCGGCCCCCGCACGCAGCCCGGCCCCCATCCCCGGCCCTGCTCCCGCGCGCGGCCCGGCTCCCATCCCGGCCTCCCGCCCCCGCCGCCGATTCCGCTGGTGGTGGCCGGTGGCCGCCTTCGGCTTCCTGTGCCTGTGCCTGTTCCTGCTGGCCGTGCTGAGCAACGCCAACAAGAATCGGCCCGGACCTGCCAACCCGGCGGCCTCGCCGGTCGCCCTCGCCCCGGCCCGGACCGCCGCCGCCCTCAACCCGAACGACGCCTACGCCCACCTGCGCCTGGGCCTTGCCCTGCTGGATGCCGGCCAGCGCGGGCAGGCGGAGACCGAATTGGAAACCGCCGCCCGGCTCGGCAGCCAGGACCGGGAAGTGCTGCTCGGCATCGCCCGCGGCCTGCAAGAGCGGGAATACTGGCCGCAAGCCGCCCGCGCCTATGTCGGCGCGCTGCAGCTCAGCCCGGACGACCAGACCCTGCGCCACGAATCCGAACAGGCCCTTTTTCTGGCCGCCCCCGACGCGGAGACCGGCGCCCTGTACGAGGAGCTGATGGCTGCTGCGCCGGACTGGCGCCTGCCTCGCATCGCCCTGGCCCGCAACGCCATCTACAACGACCGGCTGCAGAAGGGCGGGCGGCTGATTGCCGAGGTGCTGGCCAATGCGCCCGCGGACCCGCTGGCCCTCGCGGTGCATGCCGAATTCCTGCTCAAATCCGGCAAGCGGGTCGATGCCGGCGCCGAAGCCGTGCGCGTGCTTCAGAACCCCGAAACCCCCGACTGGCTACGCGCGGAAGTGCAGAACAAGCTTCCGCGCCCGGCGAGGGAGACCCCTACCCCATGAGACGAGTACCGATTGTTGCCGGCAACTGGAAGATGAACAAAAACGCCGCCGAGGCCGTCGAACTGACCCGCGCGCTGCTGCCCGGCCTGAGCGCCATCGCCGGGGTGGAGCGGGTGTTGTGCCCGCCCTTCACCTCGCTGGCCGCCGTGGCCGAACTGCTGCGCGGCAGCGATATTGGCCTGGGCGCCCAGAACATGCACTGGGAAGAGAAGGGCGCCTACACCGGCGAAGTCTCCCCGACCATGCTGGCCGGGCTGTGCGGCTACGTGATCCTGGGCCACTCCGAGCGCCGCCAGTACTTTGGCGAGAGCGACGAAAACGTGAAACGCAAGGCGAAGGTCGCGCTGGCCCACGGGCTGACGCCCATCATCTGCGTGGGCGAGAATCTGGCGCAGAACGAGACCGGCCAGACCCACGCCGTTGTCTCGGCCCAGGTGCGGGCCGCCTTCGCCGGGCTGAGCGCCGGGCAGGCAGTCCGCGCGGTGATCGCTTACGAGCCAATCTGGGCCATCGGTACCGGCAAAGCCGCCACCGCCGCCGGAGCCAACGCCGTGATCGGGCTGAGCGTGCGCGGGGCGCTCAGCGACCTGTTCGACGGCCAGACTGCCGACGCGGTGCGCGTGCAGTACGGCGGCAGCGTGACCCCCGCCAACGCCGCCGAGTTCTTCGCCCAGCCGGATATTGACGGGGCGCTGGTGGGCGGCGCCAGCCTTAAGCCGGACTTTGTGGAACTGGTCCGCGCCGCCGCGGGGGGAGCGGCTGCGGCATGACCTACCACTACACCGTCTTCGGCGCCGGGCGCCGCGCGGGGTGCTGAGCGCGTCAACCAGTTGATCGGGCGCCCGGTGGCACAGGCCGCGCAGGCGGACGTGACCGACCCGCAGGCGGTGGCGCGGGTGCTGGACGGCGCCGACGCCGCGCTGAGCGCGGTTCCCTACGTGCACAACCTCAACTTGACCTCGCAGGAATTTCCTCTTGTTCGTAGTTGGGCACGAAGCCTGCGGAGTGCCCCGCGTCACTCCGCTGCACTGCGTGACGAACTACCAACGCTAACTTGACCCGCGCGGCAATCGGCGCCGGGGTGCACCTGTGCGACCTGGGCGGCAATACCGACCTCGCCCGCCAGCAGCACGCCCTCGACCCGCAAGCGCGCGCGGCCGGCGTCAGCATCATCCCCAACACCTGCGCGCTTTTTACGATCTGGGCCTGTGGGACCTCACCCCGATCCGAGCCGGCGAGGTGGATGTCGTGCCGCGCGATGTGTTCCACGCCCTGTTTGAGCCAGAGGTCACCTTCCCGGGCGACCGCGACCTGTGCATTGTGCGCATGAAGGCGCCGGGAAAGAAGCAAAAAACAGATCGGCCACCAGGCCGAGAATCAGAGGGGAGGGCATGCGCAGTGGGGCCGGGGGGCGGCCCGGGCCAGGCGGGCGAGGGCGCCGGCCAGGCCCGGCTCATGGCGCGCAGGGCCTTCGGTCGTCCGCGCGGCGCCCCGGCCAACGGGAATAGCCGTTGGTCAGGGGATCAGGCGAATTCCATGTGCAACACACCGCTCGCGAACATCCGGCTCGGCGCCCACAGCAACGAACACACCGCTCACAATCCTGTCGGGGTTCTGCAGGCGCACCAGTTCCACCTTATCAGCAAACGTATCCACATCGTCGGGGTCGGGGGCGCTTTTCACTTCAAAGACCAGCAACTCTCCGTCCGGCACCACCAGATCCACCTCTTTGGACTTGCCCGGCTTGTACACCAGACCGGTGGGGTCGTGAATCTTCTGGCGCATGCGAATCTTATCCGGGCTGACGTCGGGGCGTTGCAAACCCAGGCGCAGCGCCCCTGCAACGATGTCCTCCAACTGGCGGCCAGCGCGGTTCTGCACCCGCCCGGCGATCAGTTCTACCCAATCGCGCAGGTCGCGCATATCCTGGCTCAAACCTGAGAGACGCTGATCCACCTGCTCGAAACGCTGATCCAGTTGCACCATGTGCTGATCTACCTGCTCCATGTGCTGATCCACCTGCTTCATGTGCTGATCCACCTGCTCCAGGTGCTGATCCACCTGCACCAGGTGCTGATCCACCTGCTCCAGGTGCTGATCCACCTGCTCGAAACGCTGGTCCAGTTGCACCAGGTGCTGATCCACCTGCTCCAGGTGCTGATCCACCTGCTCGAAATGCTCATCAGCCTTCTTGAAGCCTGTTTCCTGGCCGGTGCGGAGCGCGGTCAGCTCGTCCAGCAGGCGAGCAAACTCGTCCCGGCGTGGAAATTTCTCGCTGACGATGCCCTCGATGAAGACGACAAAGTCCGGGTCCTGTTCCAGCACGCGCGGCAGTTGGCGCAAGACGTAGTGTTTGATCTCGTTCAATTCTTTGGTTGCCAGCATAGCCTTATCTCCGACTTCAGCCCCCCGACATGCAATTTCGCCAATCTCGGGAGGCGCTCGATCTCCACGCGGATATTGTAACACATCTCCGGCTTGCGCCGGCGGGCACGGGAAGGGCGCCCGCGGGAGGGATTTGGCCTCCCCGGCGGGCTGTGTTACACTCCAGGCCACTGCTTGACCCGCACCTCACGGAGCCTGTGCGAGTGCCGCCACTGCTGCCCATCCTCATCCTGTGCTTCGGTGTGCTGAGCCTGGCCCTGGGCCTGCGCCGCTCCTTTCGCGCTGCCGGCTTGCTGGCGGCCGTGAGCGCGGCGCTGGCCCTGCTCACGTGGCTGGCCGGGGGCGCCGGCCTGCCGCGCGAGTCAACCCTGTCTGCGTGGCAGCGGTCGGCGTTCTTTGGCCTGTCGCTCACCTTGCGCGCCGATCCGGTCGCCTGGCTGTTCTCGGGCGCCATACTCACCCTCACCCTGTCCATCTTGCTCACCGGCTTTGCCCGCGAGGGCGGGCGCCGGCTGGCGGCGCGCGGGGCGTTGCTCATGCTGGCGGCGACCGGGTTGGCCGCAGTGCTGGCGGAGAATCTAATCACCCTGGCAGTGGCATGGGCGGCGCTCGACCTGATCTACTTTCTGGCGCTGGCCAGCCAGGCGCAGGAAGAGCGGGAAATCGCCCGCTCGGTGGTCAGCCTGGGGTTCAACGCCGCCGGCACGCTGCTGGTGGCAGCGGCCGCCCTGCTGGCTGCCCGGCGGGGGCAGCTTCCCCTGTTCGAGCCGGGCTTGCCGGCCGGGGCCACCGGGTTGCTCTGTCTGGCGGCCGGGTTCCGGTTGGGCCTGTTCCCGTTTCAGGTCGCCCTGCCAGACGTGAGCGGGCTGCGGCGAGGGCTGGGCACAGCCCTGCGCCTGATTCCGGCCGGCGTAGCGCTGCACCTGCTGGCGCGCGCGACGGCGCTGGGTATCCCGGCGCGTTTTGCACCCTGGTTGAGCGGGGCCGGACTGCTGGCGACCCTGGCCGGCGGCTTGCAGTGGTGGGCCGCCCCGGCCGGCGAGAAGGGGGCCGGCGTGGAGTCGGCGGCGCACAGTTCGTTCGTGCTGTGCCTGGGCGGGTTGGCGCTGCTGGCCGGGACCTCTGGAGATGCCGCGCTCGGTTTGCCGGGCGTGGCTGCCCTCGGCATCAGTATGATGCTGGCCGGCGGCAGCTTGTTCCTGTACGAGGGACGCCCGCCGGGGGCGCCCTATCAGATTGCATGGCCGCTGGCGGCGCTGGCGGCCCTGATCGGGCTGCCGCTCACTCTGGGGTATGTGTCCGCCGGCGCGCTGTTCGGCGGGCAGGCGGCCGCCGGCCATTGGGGGAGGATTCTGGCGGCGATGCTGGCGCTGGCGCTGCTGCTGGCCGGCGGGCTGCGGCGCGCACTTCGCCCGCGCCCGCTTGACGAGAGCCGCGATCCACTGCTGCGCCTGGCGTATCAGGCCGGCCTGGCGCTGCCGCTGCTGTTCGCGCTACTGGCCGGCCTCTCGCCCTCCGGGTTCGCCGGCTTCTTACGGACGCCGGCCCCTGCGGGGGGCGCCGAAGGGGTCTGGGCACTGGCCGGCGCCGCGCTGGCCGCGCTGGGCGGCGTGGCCCTGTGGGGACTGGGGGCCGGCATGCACTCGCGGGCCGGGCGGCCGTGGGCCTGGCTGGCGCACTGGTCGCGCCTGGAATGGCTGTACGCCTGGCTGTGGGGGGCGTATCGCCTGCTGGCGCGCGCGCTCAGAGAACTGGCGGGCATTGTGGAAGGAGAGAGCGCGCTGCTATGGTCGCTGGCGGCGGCGGTGCTGGCATGGTTGCTGATTGCGGGACATTAGGCCCGAGCCGCGCATCACGGCATAGGTACGGCGGATGAGCGCGTCATTGCAGGGCTTTGCTCAACTGGCTGCGGGGACGCTGGCAGCGCTGACTCTGATGGCTGCCGCCGCGCCGGTGCTGAGCCGCGCGGCAGCGTGGCGCGTGCAACTGGGCGCGCTGGCCGCGCAGTATCTGCTGGGGGCACTGCTGATTGCCGCCTGGCTGCCGCTGCCAGCGGTGATCGCGCGCATCTTGACCGGCGGGGTGGTTTGCAGCCTGCTGGGATTCTCAGAGGGCCGTCTGGGGAGGCCGGCCGCCCGGGCGGATGCCGCGCTTTCTGCAGGCCGGCTGTTCCGGGGCTTTGCTGCGGCGCTGGTGGCGATCGTTGCACTGGCGCTGGCCGCCCGGCCGCTCTCACTGGCGCCGGAGGTCAGCCCGGCCGCCGCCTTCGCTGCCTTTGCACTGATCGGCCTCGGGCTGCTGAACCTGGGCCTGGGCGGAGAGGCAGCCTTCCCCTCGGCCATCGGGCTGCTGAGCGCCCTGGGTGGATTCGAAATCCTGTACACTGCCCGGGAAAGCTCCCGGGCAGTGATTGGCTTGCTGGCCGGGGTACACGTAACCCTGACCCTGAGCATTAACTACCTTGCGCTGGCCACGCCGCCCGACCACGAGCCGCACCCCCCGGACGAAGAGGGCCGCGCACCGTGAGCGGCCCGGCGCTGATGATCGGGCTGCCCCTGCTGATGGCAGGGGTGACACTGGCGCTGGGCGACCGGCGTTGGGCAGCGTGGTTGGTCGCTACCGGCACAGTCGGGCTGCTGGCGCTGGCTGCATTGCGCCTGCCCCTGGGCGAACCGCTCAATCTGCTCGGGTTGCATCCGGTTATCGGGCGCACCCTGACCGTGCTTGGCCGCAACTTCTCCTTCGAACTGGACCAGCGCCCGGCGCTGATGTTCATGTACCTGGCCGGCGCCTTCCTGTTCGCCGGCGCGCTGCCAGCCCGACCGAGCCGGCTGTACCTGCCGGCCGGGCTGGCCAGCATGGGCCTGCTGGCCGCCGCGCTGTTTGTGGAACCTTTCTTGTTCGCGGCGGTTTTCGTGGCGCTGGTAGCAGCGCTGACTGCGGTCACGCTGGTGGACGAGGAGCACCGCGATACGCGTGGCCCGCTGCGCTACCTGGCTTATCTTACCCTGGGCATGCCCTTTGTTCTGATCGGCGGCTGGCTGCCGGGAACAGGCGCCGCGCCGCCGGAGGCCGAGATTCAGCGGCAGTTGATGATCTGGCTGGGCGCCGGCTTCGCCGTCTGGCTGGCGGTCGTGCCCTTTCACTCGTGGGTGCCAACCCTGGCGGATCAGGCCCCACCTTTCTCGGTAGCTTTCGTGCTGGTGATTGTGCAGGGCGCTATTCTGTTTTTCCTCCTGCGCTTTCTGAACGACTTCCTCTGGCTGTGGCAGAGCGCAGCGTTCTTGAGCGCGCTTCGAGCGGCGGGCGTGGGACTGGCCGCGTGGGGCGGACTGCTGGCCCTGGCCCAGCGCCGGCTGGGGCGGCTGATGGGCTATGCCGTGCTGGTGGACCTGGGGGCCGCGCTGGCAGCCATCTCCACCGGCAGCGGGGCCGGGATCTCGGCCGCCATGGCCCTGGTGGCGTTGCGCGGACTGGCGCTGGGCGTCTGGGGCCTGGGCCTGACCGTGCTGCGCCGGGCAGCCGGGGACGACGACCTGGACCGGCTGCGCGGCCTGGGCCGGACCCTGCCCCTGGCCGCGGCCGCCACCCTGGCCAGCGGGCTGTCGCTGGTGGGCTTCCCGCTCACAGCCGGCTTCCCGGCCCGCTGGGCGTTGCTGCGGTTGCTGGCCCCTGACCACTTCACCCCGGCGCTGGTCATCCTGCTGGCCACGATTGCCGTGTCGCTGGTCCACGCCCGCTTCCTGCGCGCCCTGCTCTCCCTGACCCCGGCCGGGCCGCCGGCCACCCTGCCCGGCTGGCTGGAGCGGGCCTATCTGGCCGGCGGGGTGGCGCTGATCCTGTTGCTGGGCCTGTTCCCCCAGTGGGTGCTGCCGGCCGTCACCCGCTCGGTGCTGTCGCTGCGGAACTTAGCGCCCTGAGCTGCGCCGCCGGGCCGGCCAGCGGGCGCCCGTGGCCGGGACAGAGCAAAGCCGGCTCCAGCGCCGCCTGCCGCCTGAGTGAGGCCAGCAGCCGGGTGTGATCCGGCGCGAGCTGCGGCGATGTGCCGAGCCTCCCCCCGCGCGTGTTCACCGAATCCCCGGCGAACAGAATCCCCCGTTGCGGCTGGAAATAGGACAGATGGCCGGCGGTGTGTCCGGGGGTGGCGATCACCTGCAGGCCGCCCGCGAAGGGCAGGCGATCCCCGTCCTGCACCGGGTAGTCAATCTGCCCCGGCCTGAAGTGCAACGCCCGCGCCACCAGCCACGCCCCGGCCGTCTTCCACCCTTTGTAGCGCACGGATTCGGGCAGTCTGCCGGCCCCTATGGCGGCGGCCTCCGCCGCCGGACCATAGGCCGGCGCGCCGCTCAATTGCTGTACTTCACGCAGACCACCCACGTGATCGTAGTCCCCGTGCGTGATCAGGATGGCGCGCAGAGCGTGGGGCGGGCGGCCGAGCGCCTGCTGCAGGTAGTCCACAATTTGCGCCACAGCATTGGGCAGGCCGGCGTCTATCAGAACATAGCCCTCCCCATCTTGCAGCAGGTAAGCGTTCACATAGCCCAGTGCGAGGCGGTGCAGTCCGGCTGTAATCTCCATCAGTTACCTCTGTTGTGTGCATGCAAAAACTGTCAGAAGAATCCCCGCAATTGGGGTGTGCGGGACACATCGCTGACACGTCCTGCATGCCCACCCTCTGTTTCTCCCTCTTGCCAACTGGCCCCTCTCGCGGTATGCTTGCGCCGGTCAACGGGAGTGGTTGGCGTCCGGTGGCGTCCGCGGTCTTCAAAATCGTTGGTGGGGCGTTTGAGCGTTCCACGGTGGGTTCGACTCCCATGCACTCCCGCCTGTTTGCTCCCTGTGGACTGCCAGCGGCTCCCCTCCGGCAGTCGGGCTTTATGTCTGGAGGTTTATGGACGCCTATCGTTCGAGCGGCGATCCGCTGGAAACAGCCGCACGTCTCAAACCGCTGGTGGATCAGGTGATGCAGGTCAGCGCGCTGACTTACGGCAACCCGGAGAAGGGCTACGCCGTGCGCTTCACCGGCCGCCTGTACGGCGACCCGGCGGCGGCCTACGAGCAACTGGAGGCCGGGTTCAGGCCGCTGGATTTTACCCCGCTGTTCCGCAAAGAAGAAGAGCAGCATCTGATCCTGGCCGTGCCGGGCGTGGTGCAGCCGCGCCCTTCCAACCCGGCGCTCAATCTGGTCCTGTTTGCCCTCACCGTGCTGACCATGCTGCTCTCCGGTGCATTGTACGATTACGGCGGGCCGGAACCAACCGGCCTGGCGGAGTACCTGCGCCTGCTGCCCTCCGGCTGGCCGTTTGCCGTCAGCCTGGGGGCCATCCTGCTGGCCCACGAGTTCGGTCATTACGTGGCTGCCCGGCGCAGCGGCGCAGCTGTCACCCTGCCGTTCTTCTTGCCCCTGCCGTTCAGCCCGTTCGGCACGCTGGGCGCCTTTATCATGCTCAAGGCGCCGCCCAGGAACCGGCGCGTGCTGCTGGATATTGGCATCTCCGGCCCGCTGGCCGGGCTGGTCGTGGCCCTGCCCATCCTTTTCATCGGGTTGATGACCGCGAAGGTAGAGGCGATCCCGGCGCTGATCCCGGCCGGCACCAGCTACAGCTTTGAGGGCAACTCGCTGCTGTATCTGGCGGCCAAGTTCGCCATCTTCCGCGAGTGGCTGCCGGCGCCGGCCGGCTTCGGCGGGCAGGCGCCACTGCTGTTCTGGCTCAAGTACTTCTTCACCGGGCTGCCGGCCCCGCTGGGCGGCCACGACGTGATCCTCAACCAGGTGGCGTGGGCCGGCTGGGCCGGGCTGCTGGTCACCGGGCTGAACCTGATCCCGGCCGGGCAACTGGACGGCGGCCACGCCCTGTACGTGCTGATTGGCAAGCGGGTGAACCGCCTGCTGCCCTTCATCTTGATCGCGCTGGTGCTGCTGGGCCTGGTGTGGAACGGCTGGTTCCTGTGGGCGCTGTTGATCTTTTTCCTGGGGCGGGCGCACGCCGAGCCGCTGGACCAGATCACCGAGCTGGACCCAGATCGCCGCCTGCTGGCGATTCTGGCGCTGGTAATCTTCCTGCTGGTGTTCACGCCCATCCCGCTGCGAGCGTTTTTTGGGGCCTGAGACGACATCTCCGCATGGGGAGACGGCGCCCCCGCATGGGGAGACGGCGCCCGCATGGGGAGACGGCGCCCGCATGGGGAGACGGCGCCCGCATGGGGATGCGGGCGCTACGGGGCGAGCCAGCCGGCTGCGAACCCCAGCCCGATCAGCGCGCCCCAGACCAGATATGCCAGCCCGACCGCCTTCCACAGGGGCCAGCCGGCCCGAAAGCCCGCGTACGCCAGCCCCAGCCACAGCAGCCCCGGCAGCAATCCCAGAAACAGAGTGCGGGTGAAGGCAGCCAGCTTTGTCGGATCCTGCCCGGTGGCGGCGGAGACCACCCACAGCGCCAGCGGGATGTTGATGGGCATGACTGCGATGACCGCGGCCAGGGCGCGCGAGCGATCGCGCAGAAGGCTGACCAGCAGAATGACACCAATGGAAGTGATGCTGGGAAACCAGCGCTGAAGCCACATGGTCGGGAATGCCTCCACACGGTGAGAGAGTTGTGATGAGAAAACCGCCTGCCACGTTGGTCCTGTACACTGCCTGCGCCGCCGTAATCGGCGGCTGGATGACCTACGATGGCCTGCACCAGCGCCTGACCGGCGACTTCGTGCGCACCGGCGGGCAACTGGGGCCGTGGGCAGCCATTCCCCGCGCCCTGGGAGTGGACCCGTTGAGCATGGGCTTTTTCTTTGTGGTGCTGGGCCTGGAATGGATCGCGGCTGCCTGCGGACTGTGGCTGGGCCGGCGCTGGGGTTACAACCTGGCGGTGGGGCTGAGCCTGCTCGGCTTGCTCTATGCGCCGTTCGGTACGCTGGTCTCTGCCCTCGCGCTGCTGGCGCTCCTCCTGCGGCCCACGCGCGACTGGGTAGACAACCAATGACGGGCGGGTAACTACCAGCCCCGCCTCACCCCCCTGCCCCCTCCCCCTGCGTAATCCGGGGCGCATGGCGCGCAGCGTGCGCCCCCTACGTACAATCCGGGGCGCATGGCGCGCAGCGTGCGCCCCCTACGTAATTTCAATCCGCGCCCGCGCCACCGCCAGCCCATCGGTGGCCAGCACGGTGAAGCGCAGCCCGCTCGCGTGGCTGACCTGATCCCCGACGCGGGGAGGGCGGCCCAGCTCGGCCATAATCAGCCCGCCCAGGGTTTGCACTTCCGGTAGGGCCTCCGGCGCCCCCAGCGGCAACAGCTCCCGCAGATCGTCCAGCAGGTAGTCGCCGGGGGCCTCCAGCACGCCGGGCGCCGGGCGGGTGAGCGACTCTCTGGCCGGGTCGAACTCGTCCTCCACCTCCCCCATAATCTTTTCCACCACGTCCTCCAGGGTGACGATGCCGGCGGTGCCGCCGTACTCGTCCAGCACCACCGCCATGTGACTGCGCTGGCGCTTGAGCATCGCCAGCAATTGCCCCACCGGCGCGCGCTCGGGCACGGCCGGCGCGGGGCGCAGCAGCAAGCGCAAATCGAAGGCGCCGCGCGTGGGGGCGGTTCCGCTGCCGGCCTCCGCGCCGCGCAGGCGCGCCTGGCGCTGGATGAGGTCCTTGAGGTGCAGAATGCCGATCACGTTGTCCAGGCTGCCCTCGTACACCGGGAAGCGGCTGTGGCTGCTCTCGGCCAGCAGCCGGGCGAGTTCCGGCAGCGGCACGTCGTGGGGGATGGCCTGTACGCGCGGCCGGGGGGTCATGATCTGCTGCGCCTGCCGCTGGCCAAAGTCGAAGATGTTGTGGATCATCTGCTCCTGGCCGGCGCCTATCAGGCCCACGCCGGCGCTCTCGCTGACCAGCAGTTCCAGCTCTTCCGGCGAGTACAGCCGGGCGTGGCCCTCCGGCGGCGGGACGCGCAGCAATCGCAGCAGCCGGGCGCCGGCCCAGTTGAGCAGGCGCACTGGCAGGTAGAAGGCGGTCTGGGCCACGCGCATGGGGGCCGAGATGTATAGCGCGGCGTGCAGGGCGTCCGCCAGCGCCAGCGATTTGGGCACCATCTCGCCGAGCACCACGTGCAGGTAGGTGAGCAGCCCGACCGCGATCACCGCGCCCAGGCTCAGCCGGACGGCCTCCGGCAGCGCCGCGCCGGGCCAGCGGGCGAGCAGCGGCTCGACGAAGTGGGCGAGGTGCGCCTCGCCGTACATGCCCAGCCCGAGCGAGGCCAGGGTGATGCCGAGCTGCGTGGCGGCAATGTAGCGGTCCAGCCGGGGCGGCGAGCGCAGAGTGGCCAGCACCGCTTGCGCTTCGCGGTTCCCGGCCCGCGCCAGTGGGTCCAACTGCGTGGGGCGCACACCGATGATGGCGAATTCGGCGGCGACAAACAGGCCGTTGAGCAAGATTAGCAGGGCAACAATCAGGGCAACGGTCATCAGGCCCACTCCGTCACGTGCGGGGCCGGCCCCCGATTGCCACTATCGGGGGCCGGTCCGCCGTGCGGGAAGCGCAGCGAAACCTCCGCCACGCCCAGCGCCGCCATGGCCTCTACCCGGATGATCACCCCGGGCCGGGGAGCAGGCTCCGGTTCCCCCGGCGCCGGCCCGGCCGCCCGGCCGGGACCCCGGTCGGGCCCGGGAGCGGCCTCCGCACGCGGCTCGGCCGCCCCCGGGAAAACGGCCTCGTCACCCACGCGGGGTATCCTCCCCAGAGCGGTCATCAGCAGCCCACCCAGGGTATCAGCCTGGTCCTCCGGCAGTTTGAGATTGAGGAATTCGTTCACGTCGGCTACCAGCAGGTCGCCGCGCAGGTGCAGCCGCCCGGCCCGGTCGGTGGAGGCCGGCCAGACCTCGGGGTCGAATTCATCTTGCAGTTCGCCAAAGATCTCTTCCATCAGGTCTTCGAGGGTGATCAGGCCGGCCGTGCCGCCGTATTCGTCGAACACGATGGCCATGGTTTCGCGCTTGCGGCGCAGGGCGGCCCAGATGTCGGCTACCGGCAGGCTCTCCGGGACGTGGCTGACATCACGCAAGATTTCGACGACGCGCTGGCGGTCGCCCCCGGAGGCGCTGAGGCGAAAGAGGTCTTTGACGTGCACAAAGCCGACGATGTTTTCGATGTTGCGGCGGTAGATGGGCAGGCGGCTGAGGCCGGAGCTGGCGGAGAGGGCGATCAGCTCGGCGACCGTGCTGGAGACGGGCGCGGCCACCACTCGCACGCGCGGGGTCATCACCTGGCGGGCGGTCAGGTCGCGAAAGCGGAAGGCGTTGCGCAGCAGTTGCCGCGATCCGGCGTCTATCAGGCCGCCGCGATGGGTCTCGGCCACCAGCAGCTCGATTTCGTCCGGGGAGTGGGCGGCGGCGGCGCCCGTGGCGGGCTGCATCTTGAGCAGGCGCAGCAGCAGCACGCCGCTGCCGTTGAACAGCCAGACGAAGGGTCGCAGGACGGCCATGGACCATTTGACCGGGACGACGGCCGCCAGGGCGATGCGCTCGCGGTATTGCAGCGCCAGCGATTTGGGGAGCAGCTCGCCCAGCAGCACGTGCAGGGCGGTGGAGAGCAGCAGCACGCCGGTGGTGGAAAGCGAGAGGGCAGCCGGCGCGGCCATGCCCGGCCCCAGTCGTTCCAGCGCCGGTGCCAGAGTCCGGGCCACCGTGCCCTGACCATAGGCGCCGAGGGCCAGCGAGGAGGCAGTGATGCCAAGCTGGCAGGCAGCAATGTAGCGATCGAGCAGGCGAGGGTCCTCTACCACCGGCAGCAGCGCCCGGGCCAGCCGGTCGCCGGTCTCCGCCAGTTGTTTGATGCGCGCCCGGCGGGCGCCCACCGTGGCGAATTCCGCGCCCACGTACAGGGCGCTGAGGGCGATGAGCAAGGTGACGACGACGAGTGTGGCCAGCGAAGTCCCCATGTGGGTTAGAAGGTTGAACGTTCTAACGCTCTAACGCTCTAACGTTCTAACGTTCTAACGTTCTAACGTTCTAACGTTCTAACGTTCTAACAGGGATTATAGCCCATTCTGGGGCGTGGGGCGTGGGGTTGTGTTTCTCTGTCCGCGCGTGTAAACTCTCTCGGCTTACCTCCACGCCGCCCCGGAGAGACTGTCCCCTGTGAGCACCATCGCCCCGCCCTCGCGACCCGCTGAAGAACGCCGCTTTGTCACCGTGCTGTTTGCCGATATTCAGGGTTTCACCACCCTGGCCGAGTCGCTGGACCCGGAGGAAGTGGGCGACCTGCTCAGCCGGCTGTGGGCGCGGCTGGATGCGGTGGTGGTGGAGCACGGCGGGCGGGTGGACAAGCACCTGGGCGATAGCCTGATGGCGGTGTGGGGCGCCCCGCGCGCCGTCGAGGGCGACACCGAACGCGCGGTTTCCTGCGGGCTGGCGCTGCAGGCGGCGCTGGAGGCGCTCAACCGCGAGTCCTTCCACGAGGGGGAGACCCGGCTGCGGCTGCGGGTGGGGATCAACTCCGGTCCGGCGCTGGCCATCGTGATTGGCAGCACCGGGGAATATTCGTTGATCGGGGACATGGTGAACGTGGCCGCTCGCCTGCAGAGCGTGGCGCCGCCGGGCGGGGTGGCGATTGGAATCAGCACCTACTGGCTGGTGCGCGACGCCTTCCGCTTTCACCCGCTGCCCCCGCAGTTGCTCAAGGGCAAGACCAGCCCGGTAGAGGCGCTGCTGGTGGTCGAGCGCGAGCCGTACCCGGCCCGCGTGCGCTATCGGGGCGCCAGCAGCCTGGAGGTGCAACTGGTGGGCCGCGAGGCGGAGTTAGCGCGCCTGCGTGAACTGCTCAGCCACGCCACGGTCACCCGGCGACCGCATCTGGCGCTGGTTACCGGCGAGGCCGGGCTGGGCAAGTCGCGCCTGCTGTTTGAGTTTGCCGGGCTGCTGGAACTCAGCCCACGCCGGCCGCTGGTGCTTTCGGCGCGGGCGCTGGCCGAGAACGCGGCTGTGCCCTTCTCGCTGTGGGAGGCGCTGTGGGCCAACCGGCTGGGGCTGGTCGCGCTGCGCCGGGGCGAGCCGGCCAGCGGGCGGCGCGAGCGGTTCCTCGCCGGGCTGCGCGAGATGTGGAGCGAGACGCCCGAACTGGACGAGGACAGTGAGATCGTACACGTGCTGGGGCATCTGGTTGGCCTGGAGTGGCCGGATAGCCCGCATCTGGCGCCCCTGCGCGCTGACCCCGCCGCGCTGGCCGCGCGCGCGGCGGGCCTGGCAGCCGTGCTGTTGCGCCGGGCGGGCAACTGGACGGCGGGGGTGATGGTGCTCGACGATCTGCAGCACGCCGACCGCGCCAGCCTGAGCGTATTCGAGGCGCTGCTCGAGCAGCCCGATTTGCGATTGCTGATTCTGGGCGGCTCGCGCCTGACCCCGGACCGGCTGCTCCCCGGCCATGCCGCGCGCGAGACCCTGCTGCACCTGCCGCTTTCGCCCCTGCCGGCCACCGAGGAGAGCGTGCTGGCAGCCTTTCCGCGCGCCGCCAATCTGCCGGCTGCCTTCCGTCGCCGGCTGGCCGAACGCGCGGAGGGCAATCCGTACTTTCTGGAAGAGATGGTCAAGGCCATGCTGCAGAGCGGCCTGATCATAAACGGCGCGGGCGAGTGGCGGCTGGCCGACTCGCAGGCTGTGGAGCAGATTCCGCTGCCGGACTCGCTGCGCGCCCAGTTGCAGGCCCGCCTGGATGCGCTCGGCCCGGCGGCCCGCGCGGTGGCGCTGGCGGCCTCGGTGGTCGGGCGCACCTTCTGGTCCGGCATTGTGGAGCAGTTGCTGCGCCAGACGCGCGTAACCAGCTTGCTCGACGCGCCGCGCGACGCCGATTGGCAGACACTCTTTGACCACGCGGCGGACGAGCTGGAGCAGCGCGAGCTGGCCTTCGAGCGCGTGGGCAGTTCACTCGCCGGCCAGCGCGAGTTTATTTTCAAACACGCCCTGCTGCAGGAAACCGCGTACAGCCTGCTGCCGCACAAGCACCGCCGCCCGTACCACGCGCTGGTGGCCCGCTGGCTGGCGCAAGAAGTGGCCGGCGACCACGAGGTGGCGGTCGCCGAGCATTACGCCCTCGCCGGCGAGCCGCAGCAGGCGCAGCAGCACTACCGCAGGGCTGCGGAACGCCTGCAGCAGCGGGGCTACCTGCGCGAGGCGCAGGCAGTGATGGTGATCGCGGCCGGGCTGCCGCAGGGTGCATGAAAAGGAGGAAAGGAGGCAAGGAGGAAAGGAGGAAAGGAGGAAGGGAGGCAAGGAGGAAAGGAGGCGGCCCGTTGACCGGCGTGGGCAGGGACGCGCGAACCACGCAACGCGGGCATCGGGATGCCCGCGCTACAGGATGCCCGCGCTACAGGATGCCCGCGCTACGGGATGCCCGCGCTACCCTGCCGCAGGCGGGGCAGCCCCCTGCCCCGGCCCGTTGACCGGCGTGGGCAGGGACGCGCGAACCACGCAACGCGGGCATCGG
>CAYZNA010000005.1:4829-8536 GCA_964478665.1 uncultured Anaerolineales bacterium | reverse complement strand
GATGCCCGCGCTACAGGATGCCCGCGCTACCCTGCCGCAGCCGGGGCAGCGCAGGCGGGGCAGCCCCCTGCCCCGACCGAACTGACCACCGACGCAATACGCGCCCTCCTTCCTCCTTCCTTCTTCCTCCTTCCTCCTTCCTCCTTCCTGTACCCATGCTCCCCCTCCCCCTCCTCCTCAAACGCACGCTGCGCAAATGGCGCCTGCTTGCCGCCCTCACCCTGGGGGTGGTGCTGGGCGTGGGCCTGCTCGCCAGCGGCCCGCTGTACGCCGACGCGGTGGTGGAGTTCGGGCTGCGGGCGGCGCTGCGGGCGGCCCCGCCGCAGGCCGCGCACGTCACGCTGTCCACGGCGCGGGTGGTGGAGGCGGCCGACTACGTCGCGCTGGACGGGGAGGCGCAGGCGCTGGTCGCGCGCCGCCTGAGCGGATGGGTGGCGGACGTTTACCCGGCGGGCAACTCCCAGCCGGTCTTCCCGTGGGTGGAGGGCGCGCCGGACGGCGAGCAGCGGGTGAACTTCCGCTTTTACGAGGGGACCTTCGGCGAGCGACTGGAGGTAGTGCAGGGGCAGCTCCCGCCTGCCGGGGAGGCCTCCGGCCCGTTGCAGGCGGCGGTGAGCGAGGACATGGCCCGCAACTACGGCCTTACGGTCGGCAGCCGCATGGCGCTCAGCCGGCAGGCCGACGCCGGGGCGCCCGAGGCCGAGGTGCTGGTGGCCGCCATTGTGCGCCCACGCGACCCGGCCGACCCGTATTGGTTCGGCGAGCAGTCGCCGCTGCTCTCGGAAACCACCCGGCGCTGGAAGTCGCAGTACGGCTTTCTGGTGGACCGCGCGACGTTCTTCCGCGCGGCGGCGCAAATCACGCCGGGGGCCAACAGCACCTTCGTGTGGCGCATCCTTCTGGCGCACGAGCGCATCACGCCGGCCAGATTGGACGAGCTGCGCGGGGCACTGCGCGGCCTGCAAAACGCCGCCGGCGGCGGGCCAACCCCCTTCACCGTGAGCACCGACCTCGACCCGCTGCTGGCCTCGTTTGTGGCCCAGTCTACCGCCGTGCGCGCGCCGCTCCTTCTGCTGGTGGGGCAGATCTCGCTGCTGATTCTTTACTACCTGTTGATGACCGCCTCGCTGGTGCTGCGCCAGGTGGAGCGCGAGCTGAGCGTGCTGCGCAGCCGGGGCGGCAGCGGCGGGCAAATCTTCCGCTTGCAGGCAGCCGAGGCCGCGCTGTTGGGCGGGCTGGCGCTGGTCGCGGCCCCACCGGCGGCGGTGAGCTTCATCCGCCGGCTGGGCGGGCTGGGACCGTTTGTGGATCTAAAGGAGGCCGCGCCGCTCTCCGCGGCCCTGACCCTGCCGGCCTACCTGTGGGCCGCCGCCGGAGTGGCGTTGTGCCTGCTGGGCCTGCTGGCGCCGGTGGCCAGAGCCGCCCGGCGCCCGGAGGGGCGACCCGGCGGGTCGCCCCTGTTCGCCGGGCAGTTGGCCGCCCGGCCCCCCGGCCAGGCCTTCTGGCAGAAGTACTATCTGGACTTGTTTGCGCTGGCCGCTGGCGCCATCCTGTTCTGGCGGCTGCGCAGCTCTGGCAGCCTGCTGGCGCGCAACCTGTTCGGCAATCTGGCCATTGACCCGCTGCTGCTGCTCAGCCCGGTGCTACTGCTGCTCGGCGCGGCCATCGTGCTGCTGCGCCTGTTTCCGCTCTTTCTGCGCGCGGCGGGCTGGGCTTTCGGGCGCGGGCGGGGGGTATCGCTGCCGCTGGCGGTGTGGCAGATGGCGCGCAACCCGGTGCACGTCTCGCGGCTGGTGCTGCTGCTCACCCTGGCCTTCACCCTGGGCCTGCTGTCCACCAGCTTCGCCGCCGCGCTGAGCGTCAATCTGGCCTCGCAGGCGCGCTACGCCGCCAGAGCCGATCTGCGCCTGGCCGCGCCGCAGGCCCTCCGGCTGGTGGAACAGATCCCGGACGGGGTGCAGGGGGCGACAGTCTGGCGGGGGACGGCCTCGCTGCGCACCACGCGCACGGTGCAGGCTGAGGCGCTGGCGGTGGACCCCTTCAGCCTGGCGGGCGTGATCCGCGTGCGGGCCGACTTCGCCTCCCGCCCGATGGGGGAACTGCTGGGGATGCTGGCCATTGACCTGCCCCCTGCCCCGGCCGGCATCCCCCTCCCCGGCCAGCCGGCCGCGATCAGCCTGCTGGCCCATGCCCCGGCCAGCGTGGAGGGCGACCAGTTGCGCAGCGATCTGGACCACGTGCGCTTCCGCGCCCGCGTGCAGACCGCCTCCGGGCTGGTCTTCTCGGTGGAGCTGGCCCCGGTCCTCGACCCGGGGCAGCTCGCCGGTGAGATCGCCGCGTACAACGCCCTGCCGCCGGAGGCCGGCGAGGCGCGCCAGGCCGTGCTGGATCGCCTGGCGTGGCGGCAGTTCGGCGCGCCGCTGCCCCCCGCCGGGAACCCGGGGCAGCCCGACCCTCCCCGGCGGCTGCTGGCGCTGGACGTGTTCGGGCGGGCCGGGCCAACCCTTGAGCCGGGCATGCTCAACTTCAACCCGCAGCCGGCCGTCACGGTGGATGCGCTGGCGCTGCGCGACGCCGCCGGAGTCGCGACCGTGCTGGACGGCTTCGAGCCGGATACCGCCGGCCTGTGGCACGCCCAGGCCGGATCGGGGGAGCGGCGGATCGGCCTGACGCCGACTGCCCAGTCTCGCGAGGGGCAATCGGCCCTGCGGATACTGGCCGTGTTTGCCCGCCCCGGCGACGGCTTCGCCCTCTCGCGCGACCCGGAGTATCCCCGGCCGCCGCTCAGCGCCATCGTCAGCCCGGCGTTTCTGGCAGCCACCAGCGCCGCGGTGGGGGATACGGTGGGGCTGTACGTGGGCGGCGTGGAGGCGCCGGTGACCATCGTGGGCAGCGCCGACTACTTCCCCACCCTGTACGACGGCCCCGACCGCCCGTGGCTGGTGCTCAACGCCGCCCGCCTGCTGGACCTGCTGCACCGCCAGGCGGGATCGGTGGCGGCACCCGGCGAACTGTGGCTGAGCGGCCCGGGAGCGACCGCTACCGCGCCGGGGTTGGCCCCCTTGCTGGAGGCCCCCGGCGTGAGCAAGGTCTGGGACCGGGCGGAGATTCAGCGCCGTCTGAAGGCCGAGCCGCTCTCGCTGGGGCTGGAGGGGGTGTTTTACATCGGCTATCTGGTCACGCTGGCGCTGGCAGTGGCCGGGTTTGGCGTATACTTCTACCTTTCGGCGCGCGCCCGGCTGGTAGAATTCAGCGTGCTGCGGGCCATCGGCCTGGCCCCGCGCCAGTTGCTGGCCCTGCTGGGCGCCGAGCAACTGGTGCTCATCCTCGCCGGGCTACTGGCCGGCGGCGGGCTGGGCCTCGGGCTGACCCGGCTGGCGCTGCCGCTGGTCACAGCTACCGCGGCCGGGACCGCCGCTGTACCGCCCTTCGTGCCGGTGGTGGACTGGCCGGCCCTCGGACGCATGACCGCCCGGCTGATCGGGGCTTTTTCGCTGACCTTCCTTGCGGTCACTGCCATCTTGTGGCGGGCCGACATCCTGCGGGCCATGAAGATCGGGGAAGAGTAGGTAGTCAGGTAGTCAGGTTGAACGTTTTCCCGCCTCACGCTTCACGCTTCACGCTGTACGGGCGACCCGGCGGGTCGCCCCTACCCTCCACGCTGTACGGGCGACCCGGCGGGTCGCCCCTGCCCTCCACGCTGTACG
>CAYZNA010000005.1:0-4729 GCA_964478665.1 uncultured Anaerolineales bacterium | reverse complement strand
CCCCTACCCTCCACGCTGTACGGGCGACCCGGCGGGTCGCCTCTACCCTTCACGCCATGCTTCTGATCTCCATCGTTCTCCGTCGTGTGCTGCGCAACTGGCGCATCTCGCTGGTGCTGGCTGCCGGGCTGCTGCTGGGCGCGGGCGCCCTGGCCGGCGTGCCCACCTTTGCCTTCAGCATGGCCGCCGGCGGCCTGCGCCAGTCGTTGGAAGAGGCCGGCCCGGCCGAGCGCAACGTGGTGGTGGCCGGCGCGCAGGACGACCTCACGCCGGAGCTGTACGACCTGATTCAGGGCGACATGGGCGCGCTGCTGCGGGCGCGGGTGGAGGTGCGCGACGCCGAGGCCGCCGGCCACTTCCCCCTGCCGGTACCGGTAGCCGACGCCGCCCACCCGCTCACCCTGCTGAACATCGCCCGCCCGGAAGAGGCGCTGCAAGTGATCGCCGGGGAGCTGCCCATCACCAACACCCTGCAACTGACCGGCCCGGGTTGCAGCGTGGTGAACGAGGCCGCCCGCGATTTCGCCATCCCGGAACCGGCGCCGGAGCGCCCGCTGCCCTACGAAATCAAACGCCGGCCCGAGTTCGTGATCCCGGCCGCGGTCTCGCCGCAGGTGGCGGTGGCGCTCGGCCTGCAACTGGGGGACCTGGTACCCATCGGGCGGGCGCTGCCGGGGGCATTTCAGATCAGCGCCATCGCTGCCCCGCTCGACCCGGGCGACGAGCGCGTCTGGGGCGGGGTCAACCGCTTCTATCTCGAGCCGGGCGATTTCCAGTTCCAGCACTTCGACGGCGGGCTGCTACTCACCGGCCCGGACTATCGCTGCTTTGGGGGCACCGGCCAGCGCCCGCTGCACTACTGGTGGTTCTCGGGGCAGCCCGGCCACCTGACCGTGCCGGGAGGCCGGCTGCCGGGCGAAGACCCCGCTGGCGGGGCGGCCCCGGGCGGCGGCCCCGACCAGTATTTCGAGGCCGCGCTGGGCGCCCTGTCGCTGGAAGAGGCCAGCTTTGGGGTGGGCGACCGCTTGCAGGTGGCCGACCACACGTGGATAGACATCGTGGGCGTGGTGGCGCCGGCCGACCCGCAGGACGAGTTCTGGCTGGGCGACATGCGCCCCTTCACCGGCGAGTTGCGCGGCGGCGGCAACGAGAGCGTGTACAGCGCGCCGCTCTTTGTGTCCGAGGCGACGCTGCGCCAGCTCAGCCCGCGCCATTTTGCCGCCTGGCGGCTGTACGTGGACAGCGAGCAAATCTCCTATGCCACGGCCGGCGACGCTTATCGCCGGTTGAACGCCATTGCCAGCCGCATGGCCGGGCGCGGCTCAGAGGCCAGCTTCAGCTCCGGCCTGAACGCCATCATCCAGAGCTACATGGCCGAGCTGCGCAGCGTGCAGATTCCGCTCTTTTTGCTGGCCGGGCAGGCGCTGGCCCTCACCCTGTACACCCTGGCGCTAATCGCGGCGCTGGCGCTGGAACGGAACCAGGGCGAAATGGCGGTGCTCTCCAGCCGGGGCGGGGGACCGGGGCAGGTAGCAGCTCTGACCGGGCTGGAGGCACTGCTGCTGGCGATTCCGGCCGTGGCGCTGGGGCCGCCGCTGGCGCGGGCCGCGGTCGGGGCGTGGTTTGCCGGGCGCGCCGCCGGGGGGGCGGCCCCGGTCGCCGCCGGCGTTCTCAGCGTGGGGCCGTTCACCGTCGGGGCAGATAGCGCGCTGGCGCTGGCGGCGGCCGGGCTGGGGGCGCTGGCAATCACCCTGCCGGCCCTGCCGCTGGCGCGGCGCAGCCTGCTGGCGTGGCAGCGCGGCCTGTCGCGCCCGGAGACGCGCGCCGCGTGGCACCGGCTGTACCTGGACCTGTTCTTGCTGGCTCTGGGCGGGCTGGCCTACTGGCAACTCAGCCAGTCCGGCTCGTTTCTGGCGCGGCGTTTCGCCGGCTCCACCCGCGGCGACGCCCTGCTGCTGCTCAGCCCCACCCTGACGCTGGCGGCGGCGGCCCTGATCTATCTGCGGCTGTTCCCGTGGCTGGCGGAGGCGGCGGCGCGCGCGGTGGGACGGGCGCGCGGGCTGGCCCTGCCGCTCAGCCTGGCGCGCATGGCCCGCAGCCCGGTGGGGCCTGCGCGCGTCATCCTGCTGATCAGCCTGGCCGGCGCGCTGGCCCTGTTTTCCAGCGCCTTCGACGCCACCCTGTTGCGCAGTCAGGTCATCGCCGCCCGCGCGGCCGCCGGGGCCGATCTGCGCCTGGCGCTGCCCGCCCCGGCTGCGCCGGTCGGGCCGGGGGAGGGCCAGCCCCCGATTGGCGCTGGCGGAGACCGGCCCTTCGACGCGGTGGCCGGGGCGCCGGGCGTGACGCGCGCTTCCCCCACCCTGCGGCTGACGCTGTATCAGGCCGGCGCCGATCGCGCGGTCACCCTGCTGGGGGTGGAGCGGGCGAGCTTCGCCGCGCTGGGCGGCACCGGCCTGCGAGCGGCCATGGCGGCCATTGCCCCGGCCGCGCCCGCGCCCGGCGCGCTGCCGCTGCCCGAGGCGGCGGAAACGCTGGGGCTGTGGCTGCGCGGCGCGGGCGCCGGGGACTCGCTGCAGGTGCAGTTGACCTGGCGGCTGCGCGAGGCCGCCTCCGGGCGGCTGCTCTACCTGCCGCTCTCTGCGCCGGACCCCGTTCTGGGGTGGCAGTTCCTCGCCGCCGCGCTGCCGCAGGGGCGCGCCGGCCCGCTGCTGCTGGAGGGCCTGACGGTGCGCAGCACGCGCGCCACGCCGCCGGTCTCGGTAACCAGCCCACACCTGAGCAGCTTTGCGATAGACGACATCACGGTCGGCGACGGCTCCGGGGCGCCGCTGGAGAGCTTCGAGGGCGGGGCCGCCTGGCAGGTCGGGCAATCCGAGGGCAACAGCCGGCTGGAGTTGGGGGCCGCCCCCGAGGCCCATTCCGGGGGGGGCGCGCTGGCCCTCAACCTGCGCTTTCTGGACACACTGGGCGTGATCGCCGGGCCGATCCCGCTGCCCGATCCCCCCATCCCGGCCCTGGTCTCTGCCGAGCTGGCGCGCGAGTCGCGGCTGGAGCCGGGCAAGAGCTTCGAACTGGGCGGGCTGGGCCGCCGGTTGACCTTTGAAGTGGTCGCCGAGGCCGCCGAGCTGCCCGGTCTGAGCGGGCGCTTTGTGCTGGCCGACTTCAACGCGGTGGCCGGGAAGCTGGATCGGGCCGCCTCCCGGCCACAGGCGCCGGGGGAGGTCTGGCTGGACCTGAGCGAGGCGGGCTACGCCGCGGCGGTGTCGGGCGGGCGCTTCACCGTGGCCGGCCTGCCGCCGCTGCCGGTGCTGGCCGACAGCCGGGCGCTGCTGCGCAGCTATCAGGCGGATGTGCTGGCGCTGGGCATCACGCGCGCCTTTCAGTGGACGGCGGCGCTGGCGGCGCTGCTCAGCGCGGCCGGGTTCCTGCTCTCTCAATATCTGGCCGCCAGCCGCCGGACGGTTGAGTTCGGCGTGCTGCGCTCGCTGGGGTTGAGCGCCGGCCAACTGCTGGCCGTGCTGGCCGCCGAGGGCCTGGTGGTGATCGCCCTCGGGCTGGGCTCCGGGCTGCTGCTGGGCTTCGGGCTGGCCTTCAGCGTGCGCCCGTATCTGGCGCTGGCGCTGGAGGCCACCGGCGCGGGCCGCGGCGGGGCGGGCGGGGTGCTGTTCAACTGGCCGGGGGCCGGGCGCCTGTATGGAACCCTGCTGGCCGCCTATGCCCTGGCCACCCTGGCGCTGGCGGTTGCCCTGCTGCGCATGGGTGTGCACCGGGTGCTGCGCCTGGGCGAGGAATAATCATGGATCAAGAGACCTTTGTCACCTGCGAGAACCTGGTCAAGATCTATAAGATCGCCGACCTGGAGGTGGTGGCCCTGCAGGGGTTGGACCTGGAGGTGTTGCAGGGGGAGATGATCGCCATCGTCGGCTCGTCCGGCTCGGGCAAGTCCACTCTGCTGAACGTCATCGGCGGGCTGGATACCCCCAGCGCGGGCGGGGTGTGGGTGGCGGGCTGGGACCTGCTCAAGCTCTCCGAGCGGGAGCGGGTGCGCTACAAGCGCGAGGTGGTGGGCTTCGTCTAGCAGCAGCCCAACCGCAACCTGCTGCCGTACTTGAGCGCGCAGGAGAACGTGGAACTTCCCATGATTCTGGCCGGCGCGCCGGCTCCGGAGCGCCGCGAGCGCGCGCTGGCGCTGCTGGAAATGGTGGAACTGGCCGACCGCGCCCGTTTTCGCCCCGACCGCCTGTCCGGCGGCCAGCAGCAGCGCGCTGCGCTGGCCGTGGCGCTGGCCAACCGGCCGCCGCTGCTGCTGGCCGACGAGCCGACCGGGCAGGTGGATTCGGAGGCCGCCGGGCACATTTTCGACGCGCTGCGCCGCATGAACCAGGCTTTCGAGACCACCATCATCGTGGTCACCCACGATCCGGCGGTGGCCCGGCGGGTGGACCGGGTGGTCTCCATTCGCGATGGGCGCACCAGCAGCGAAATCCGCCGCCGCCGCACCGCCGAAGGCCACATTCTGCACGAGGAAGAGTGGGTGATTATGGACCGGGTGGGTCGTATCCAGATTCCGCACGCCTACGTGGAGAAGCTCAGCCTGAAGGAGCGGGTGAAGCTTAAACTCCAGTCCGATCACGTGGCGGTGTGGCCGGGAGGGAGGAACGCTTCGCGGGAAGAAGGAAGAAGGAAGGAGGAAGAAGGAAGGAGGAAGAAGGAAGAAGGAAGGAGGAAG